>ONSK01000207.1 GCA_900320455.1 uncultured Erysipelotrichaceae bacterium
AATGGTCAGTCTTGCCCTGTCCTCACGTGCCATGACAGTATTCACCATCTCCGTGATTGTCTGTCCCGTGATGGGAATGTTGTGGTTGGGACAGTACGGTGTTCCGGTTCTCGCATAGAGAAGACGCAGATAGTCATAGATTTCCGTAACGGTTCCCACCGTGGATCTCGGGTTGTTGGATGTTGTTTTCTGGTCAATGGAAATTGCCGGTGAAAGTCCTTCGATCAGCTCCACATTCGGCTTTTCCACACCGCCCAGGAACTGTCTTGCGTATGCGCTCAGCGATTCCACATATCTTCTCTGCCCTTCGGCATAGATCGTGTCGAATGCGAGGGATGTCTTGCCGCTGCCGGAAAGACCGGTCATGACGACAAGCTTATTGCGGGGAATATCCAGATCGATATTCTTCAGGTTATTTTCCTTGGCACCGCGGATAATCAGTTTGTCCTGTTCCATGCGTACCTCCTGTTTATTTCTTGCGTACTTCCTCCGCCAGGTCATTTAACATGACCCACGCTTCACGGGGAGAAAGATCATTCGGATCCACAGCCAGCAGCTTTTCTTTCACTGCCTCCGCCTGTGTATCTTCTTTTTTCATTTCAATGAGCTGATAGCTCTGCTGGACAACTCTCTTTGAGGACTCCAGTTCTTTCTGCAGTCCCTTTGCCCTCTCCAGCACGGATTCCGGCAGACCGGCAAGTCTTGCGACGTTGATACCGTAGGAATGGCCGGCAGGTCCGTCCTTGATCTTGTAGAGGAATGTCACCTCATCGTTGTTTTCACGCACCACGACATGAACGTTTCTGACGCATCCCACGCTGTCTGCCAGGGATGTCAGCTCATGGTAGTGGGTGGAGAACATCGTCTTGGCATGGATGCAGGCAGCGATGTATTCAATCATCGCCTGGGCAAGCGCCATGCCGTCATAGGTGCTGGTGCCTCTGCCGATCTCATCAAACAGGATCAGACTGTTCTCCGTAGCTTCCTGCAGGGCACGGTTGGCTTCCGTCATTTCCACCATGAACGTCGACTGTCCGGAAAGAATATCATCGCTTGCGCCGATGCGGGTAAAGATCTTGTCAAATACCGGCATCCGGCAGCTCTTTGCGGGCACAAAGCAGCCGATCTGCGCCATGATCACGATCAGGGCAGTCTGACGCATATATGTGGATTTACCGCCCATGTTGGGACCGGTAATCAGAATGATGTTCTTGTCATGATCCATGATGACGCTGTTGGATACATATTTCGGATCCTTCATCATGTCATCAAGAATCGGATGTCTGCCGTTGATGATCTCCAGTTCATCCTCTGTGAATTCAGGTCTCACATAGCCATGTGCGGAACTCACTTCCGCAAGCGAGGCATAGCAGTCGATTTCCGCCAGTACCTTTGCGAGCTTCTGGAGCTTCGGCAGGTAATTGCGGATATCCGCAAGCATCTTTGCGAACAGCTGCTTCTCAATGCGGATGGCATTTTCCTCGGCATGCAGGATCTGGTCTTCCTTCTCCTTCAGCTCAGCGGAAATGAAGCGCTCGTTGTTGGTCAGCGTCTGTTTGCGCACATAGCCCCACTCATCCTTCACCTGCTGGGCAGCTGCCTTGGAAATCTCAATATAATAACCGAATACCTTGTTGTATCCGATCTTCAGCGTCTTGATTCCGGTTCTTTCGCGTTCCTTGTTTTCCAGGGAAGCGATAAACTCACGGCCGCTGCGCTGGATCATTCTCGCTTCATCGAGCTCAGCGCTGTAACCGTCTCTGAAGACACCGCCGTCGCTCATGTTCACCGGCGGATCATCCACGAAGGCATCCTTGATCAGTCCGTACAATTCATTCAGCGGATCGGTATTTCTGTATACAGCGAATTCAGCGCAGTCAATGGCTTTCAGAATTTCCGGCACCTGGGCAAGCGTGCGGGAAAGGCGCAGACAGTCCACCGCGTTGGCTGTGTTCATTGCGCATCTTGCGATCAGTCTCTGCAGGTCATAGATGCCGGAGAGCGCTTCACGCACCTTCCTTCTGGCCATGAAGTTCTTCATCAGCCACTGCGTTCTGTCATATCGTTTCTCAAGCAGCTTCTCGGATACAAGCGGCTTTTCGATCCATCTTCTCAGCTGTCTCGATCCCATGGCACTGCGGCAGGTATCCAGGAAGGACCACAGCGTCACTGCCTTGCCGGTATCATGAAGCGGTGTGACAAGTTCAAGATTCTGTCTTGTGGCATAGTCCATGTACAGGATCTCTTCCTCTTTTTCAATCGCTGCCGGCTGCAGATGGGCAAGCATGTGCTTCTGTGTCGCTTCCAGATAATTTAACATGCGGCCGTACGTCTGCATTTCATAATCCTTGAGGATGCCTTCCGTCAGAGGCAGGTATTCCTCACGGATCTTTGTCTCATCGCAATAGGAAATCACCACCTGGGCTTCCCTGAGCATCTTTACGATCTTCTCGCGGAAATCCTTCGGCAGGACCGCTTCCCTGACGTTGGATCTGAGCAGTGTCTGTACCAGCGCGGTATCCTTGTGTGCTACATCCTCGATCATATTCTCGCCGGTGCTCATTTCCACCATGGCAACGGAATAGCCGTATCCGTAGTCTGTCACGGCCGCAAGATACACGGATGATTTTTCATCCGCGATCTCCTCCATCACCGTTCCCGGCGTGATGACACGCACAACGTCGCGCTCCACAAGTCCCTGGGATTCCTTCGGATCGGAGAGCTGTTCGCAGATAGCAATCTTATAGCCTCTCTGCACAAGCCTCTGAACATAGGAGGTCACGGCATGGTGGGGAACACCGCACATCGGCACTCTGTCCTTGAGTCCGGCATTCTTTCCCGTCAGGATCAGATCCAGCTCTCTGGAAGCTGTCTTGGCATCGTCCAGGAACATCTCATAGAAGTCTCCGACACGATAAAAAAGCAGTGCGTCCGGATATTGTTCCTTGACTGCCAGATAGTGCTGCATCATCGGTGAATACTGTTCCTGTGCCATAACATCCCTCTCAAAGTGTTCCTTATTATATCATGCAATGCAAAGCATGGGAGCATTTCGCTCCCATGTCATCTTATTTAGTGAAGGTTGACTGCCCGGATCGTCTCATGCATCGCTTCCTGGATGCCCATCCGGATCATCGTGCTGGATGCGCCGTAGCAGATGGAGTAGCCCGCCCTTGTCTCATAGACACGGAAAGAACCGAGTTTCTTCAATACCCCAAAGTCGAGACGCGTCGGATCATAGACGCTGACGGTCAGTGCCGTAATGGAAGACTGTACCATCTTGATGTTTTCCACGCCGCCGACAGCGGTCAGTGTCGCCTGTACCATTCTGCCCTTTTCACCGGTGTTGAACAGGTCAACCGCAAGATGGCGGAAATAGACACGGGTGATGATGAAATACAGGATCATCACAAACACACCGGCACCGGCGATGATCAGAACCGTTCTGTTCAGCGACGGGAAGCGCAGATAGTACAGCAGCTCCGGCAGTGTGCCGGGCATCGCTGTCATGACCAGGGCATCACTGGAATAATAGCCGAGGTAGATATGGAAATACTGCAGAGCGGCATATAATACGCCGGTCAGGCCGAGGTGAATGATCAGAAGCAGCGGACATAGCAGCGCCATCATCAGCTCCAGCGGAAGCAGTGTTCCGCAGCAGAGGCTGACAGCCGTCGCGATCAGACAGAGCATTCTTTTCTTTGCCTTGTCCATCTTATCGGTGCTGATGGAATACATTCCCCAGATCATGCCGGGCACGGCGAAGATATTCAGAATATAGTACGGTGTGAAGAAGCGTCCTGTCATACCGCTGATGGAATTGGCACTGACCTGCGCTGTCCAGATACTGACGTCGCCTGCCACCGAACCGCCTGCCACGTTGATCCATGATCCGCCGGATGCCGTATACCAGAACGGCTGACGGATCAGCGTACCGAGGTTCACATCTCCCAGCACTCTTTCCATGATGCCATACAGCGCGAGATTCACCGGGTTTGTCGTATCCACGGAAATGAAGTGAATCACCCTCTGGACACCGGCAATCAGATACGGCCATACAAAGGCAGCTGCCACACCGGCCAGTGTGCAGAACACCGTGGTGCGGATCATAACGGAAGTTTCCCGGGAAATAAATGAGAAGAATCCGTATTCATTCCTTCTTCTGCCCCGGTTGAATGCCCAAAGCGCAATCAGTGAAGTGATGACTGCGCCGAGCATGCCGGTCTGCAGAGGATAGTGGACACCGGGTGTGACAAAGGAAACCTGTGACTTGGAAATGGACAGACCCAGGATTGAACTGAAGGCACTGGAAGGCAGCGTGCTGTCCGCAAACAGCATCGTTGCGCACAGGAAGCCGATATAGCCGCACAGCGCTGATACAAACGTCGTGGCGCTGCCGCCTCTTCTCGCACTTAAGCGGATCAGAAACAGAAACGGAAAATGCACGAGCAGAAACTGACTAAGACGTGTCAGAATCTCTCCTGCCGCGAGAACATAATCGTTCTCAAACACCGTCACCAGACCGAAGATCGGGCTGCCGATCAGATTGCCTGCGCCGGCAAGCATGACAGCCACGAAGATAATCTCCAGCGGTGACTTCAATATTTCAAACAATGAACGCCAGTTACGCATTACAGAACCTCACTAGAACAGACTCTTCAAACGCTCGAAATAGGAAACACTTCTGCCTCTGAGCATACGTACCCAGACTTCCGGACAGATATGGATCTTCACGGAATTCACGCCTTCCA
The DNA here is from genome assembly GCA_900320455.1 of uncultured Erysipelotrichaceae bacterium. Taxonomy (GTDB): domain Bacteria; phylum Bacillota_I; class Bacilli_A; order Erysipelotrichales; family Erysipelotrichaceae; genus Bulleidia. The sequence goes on from ONSK01000207.1 coordinate 4,752, forward strand.
GCGGGAATACTGAAGCATCACATCCAAGAAGCGCGCTTGCGAAGTTATCCGTTCTGAATTCCAGTTCAGTATCTCCCTTCAGTACGAAAGGAGCTTCCAGGGAACGGAATTTGGAATGATGGATGCCTGCCATCTCCGTCAGCTGGATAAAGTCCATGCCTTCCTGCAGAACCGCTCCGCCGAGCGATCTGTTATATGCGGTGCTGCCGAGCTGCGTGCATACGCACATGCCCGTTCCGCGGAATGTTTCAAATTTCTCACCGTTGATATACACATCCAGCTTCTGTGTTCTGGCTGCGTTCTCAATGCGGATCTCATTGAGACCGTAATGCACCTTGTCGCCGTACAATGCCTGCAGAAGCGGATACTTGATCTCTGTATATTTTCTTTCAAAGAATGTATCCATGAATTCACGGTATTCCTCACCGCGGAAGTCCATGGTAAAGCCGAGGGTTCCTGTATGAATGCCGTAGAATACAACTTCACCAAGGCGAACGCCCATCAGCCTTCTGACATGATGAACAGCGTAGATAAAAGTACCGTCACCGCCGATGACAAAAACGATCTCCGGTTTTCTGTCATCCATGACGTATCCCTTCTCGTTCAGTTCTCCGATTGCTTTTTCCTTGATAGCCTCTGACTGCGGATCAGGGCGGCAGATTACTGTATATCTTTTCATGGCTGTCTCTCCGTCCCTATAAGTATACCTTAAACATCCTTCTTTTTCGAAATCATTATCAAGCCGTTGTCTGCAGACAGAAAAGAGAACGGTTCACACCGTTCCCTTCGCTTGAAATCAGAGTCTTCCTTCCATGATTTCCTGGAAGTTATATACAGCACCGATCAGATTCGCGTCAGCTGTGAATCTGCATGTCATGAC
>ONSK01000001.1 GCA_900320455.1 uncultured Erysipelotrichaceae bacterium
GTATCAGACACAGACACTGCGGGCAGAAGCAGCGGATGCGATTGAACAGATGTTTGCGGCAGCCGCAAATGACGGTTATAAATTAAAGCTTGTCAGCGGATACCGTTCCTATGACCGCCAGAAGGTATTATGGAATACCTATGTCGGAAGGTATGGCAAAAAGGAAGCGTCCAGGATTGATGCGTATCCGGGAGCTTCTGAACATATAACAGGACTTTCCGTTGATATCGGAACAACCGATGACAAATGCCGGCTTGAGGCATGCTTTGCCGGAACAAACGCCTATCAGTGGCTGGTTTCCCATTGCGCGGAATACGGCTATGTGCTGCGCTATCCTGACGGCAAGGAGAGTGTCACGGGAATCAAGTTCTCTCCCTGGAGCTTCCGCTATATCGGAACTGAGGAAGCGAAAAAGGTCATGGCTTCCGGAAAGACTCTGGAAGAATACTATGGACTCACAGACTAAGGTAAATTCATATGAAAAAGATCAACATTCCATTTAAAAAGATTGTGGACGCGGGCAGAAAGCCGGCATCCATGTCCGGAACAGCTGTTCCTCTCTGCATTACGGCAGTGCTGATGGCAGGACTGTATTATTTCTTCCTGCCGCCGCTGAATATCCAGTCACCTGAAACATGGCTGACGGTGACATTCGCGCTGTTCATGTATACAGTCATCAAATCAACGTATCTCACGATCCGCAAACAGCAGGGATCGCTGCGCATACCGCTGATGATGCTGTGCGGTGTAATCGTGCTTTGGATTATCGGCGCTGTGTACAGCTCAAAGCTGTTCCATGCGAAAAGCTACGCGTCAATCCTGAAAGTTACAGAGGATACTGTCGACAGCATTCCTTCCGTGGAAGAGGCAGATGCCATCGCACTCATGGATACGGCGAGTGCCGAACGGCTCGGCGACAGAAGAATCGGCTCTCTGACAGACGTTGTCAGCCAGTTCAATGTCGGCAGCTATATCCAGATCAATTATCAGGAGACACCTTCCAAGGTTGCGCCACTTAGATATGACGGATTCTTCAAGTGGAACGCGAACAGAAAGAAGGGCATTCCCGGCTATGTCATCGTCAATCCGGTGGATATGTCGGCGGAATACGTTCCTCTGCAGGAGGGCATGCGCTATGTTCCTTCCGCCTTCTTCAATGACAATCTGTACAGAAAGATGCGTTTTGCCTATCCGTTCGATATCATCGACAACGTTCATTTTGAAATCGATGAGGAGGGCAAACCCTGGTATGTCGCTTCCGTCTATGAGAAGAAGATCGGTATCTTCGGCGGCACCCAGGTATGCGGCGCAATCATCGCCGATCCTCTGACCGGTGAAATGACGAAATACTCCGCCGGAGAGATTCCCCAGTTTGTGGACGTCGTCTTCGACGGCAATCTGATCTGCGATCAGTACAACTGGCATGCTCAGCTCCAGCACGGTTTCTGGAACAGCGTATTTGCCCAGACCGACTGCCGCCGTGTCACAACGCTGATTTCCGAAAGCGAGGATGATGAAACATCCTACACGGATTACGGATACATTGCCCAGGGCGGCGATATCTGGATCTATACAGGCATCACATCCGTCAACGGAGACAGCTCCAATCTCGGGTTTATTCTCTCCAATGAAAGAACGGAAGAGACAAGATACATTCCATGCGCAGGCGCCGATGAATTCTCAGGCATGCGCAGTGCCGAAGGCGAAGTGCAGGAAAAGGGTTATTCCGCTTCCTTCCCGAGCCTGATCAATGTGGACGGCGTTCCCACCTACATCATGGTGCTGAAGGATGCCAACGGCCTGGTCAAGATGTTCGCGGCTGTCAACGTCGAGCAGTACAACCAGGTTGTCACGGCAGCCACCCAGGAAGAATGCATCAGTCGCTACAGACTGATGATCACCGGCACATCTCCTTCTGAGGAGGACACCTCATCCTACAGCGAAAAGACAATTGTCATCCAGAAAATGGAGAAAATAGACATTGAAGGAAACACCTGGCTGTTTGTCGTCGATGAGGAAAATCACATCTACAAAGCACGCTATGCGGACGTACTGGAGATGATCATGTTCAGTGAAGGAGACACGGTCACGATCCTTACAGACGGTAATGTGTTTAAAATCACAAAGCACGAATTGTTCAAATAACATGCATGCAGTAAAAAAGTGGTGTATAATGCAGATGCCATCTCAGTCGGGGGTAACATGAAAAAAGAGAAAAATCCCAACCAGAGCATAACGCACAGTATGATGCTCGTGACAAACTACAGCTGGAAGTACGCAAAGAACGAACTGAAAAGCTGTAATCTGTCAAAAGTGCAGTACACCGTCTGTTCCGTGGTCAATCAGTACCCCGGGATCAGCCAGGATGGTATTTCCAGAACTCTTCAGATGGACAAGAGTTCTGTTGCCAAGCTGATTTTCAAATTAATCCAGCTTGACATGATCGAAAGGAAAGTAAATCCTGAGGATCGCAGAGAATACCAGATTTATCTTACAAAAGCCGGAAAAAAGGCGATGCGGGATGTTCAGTCTGTCATCCGTGAATGGGAGGACGCTGTCTTCAGTTCTGTCGGAGAAGAAGCCAGAACGCAGATCACAGAATCTCTTGTTGTGCTTGAAGCCGCTGCAAAAAAACTGGAATACGGTGAATAACCGGTTCCTTTTTTTTCTGTCTGCCGTATTTGGAATGCATGGAAAAAATATTTCATTGAAATGCAAACGCTTTCGTTTATAATTTATTTAGACAATAAATGATTGTTTGGAAAGAAGGTATAATATGGCAAAAACAATTACATTATTCTGCTCAGCAGGCATGTCAACATCTCTTCTTGTTAACAAGATGAAGGAAGAGGCTCAGAAGAAAGGCGCTGAATACGATATCGCTGCGTACTCTCTGAACGAAGTAGATGTTTACGGACCGAAGGCTGACGTTATTCTGGTAGGACCGCAGGTTCGTTTCGCACTGGATAAGATCAGAAAGCAGTTCCCGGACAAGCCGGTTGATTCCATCGATATGCGTGCTTATGGCATGATGGACGGCAAGGCAGCTATCGCGCTCGCTGAAAAGCTGCTCGGTATTGAATAATACCTGAATGGAAACAGTGAATTCTGTTTCCCGAAAAGATAAGTCATTAAAGATTATTTGAGAGGAGAAAAACAATGGCTGACAAGGTAGTAACATTATTCTGTGCAGCAGGTATGTCCACATCCCTGCTCGTAAACAAAATGAAGGAAGCAGCAGCTGCTAAGGGACTCGATTGGGAAATCGCAGCATTCTCTCTGAATGATTTCGAAGAGAAAGCACCTCTGGCAGACGTCTGCCTGCTCGGACCCCAGGTTCGTTATGCTCTGAACAAGCTGAAGACAGCTCATCCGGATTTCCTGATCACAGACATCCCGATGCAGATGTATGGCCTGATGGATGGCAAGGGAACAGTAGGACTTGCTGAAAAGATTCTCGCAGAGAAAGGAAAATAATAAACATGGAAGGTACAGAACTGGTTGCTTTTAACATTATCGCATCCGTAGGAACAGCTCGTTCCTCTTACATCGCTGCTATCGACGAAGCAGCTGCCGGAAACTATGAAGAAGCTGAAAAGCTGATCAAAGAAGGCCAGGAAGCTTTCAACGGCGGACACTCCGCTCACCAGGAACTGCTTGTCAAGATGGCAAACGGTGAAGATGTCACAATGACACTGCTGCTCACACACGCTGAAGACCAGCTGATGAGTGCAGAAGCATTCGGTATCCTTGCTGAAAAGTTTGTTACTCTCTACAAGAAAGTAAACGGCTGATAAAACCAGTATAAGATCTCCTGAAAAAGGGGATCTTTTTTTTATTGCTTATTTATAACTTTTTGTTATATTTGCCTTGGAGGAGGCTGTTAAATGACACTTAAGGCGATTTTGTTCGATTTCGATGACACGCTGGGAAACAGAGACGCGTATGCGTATGACTGTTATCGGGCCATCATTGAAGCCAATACCGATATTCAGGATCCGCTGTATCTGGAAGCCATCGTGCAGAACTGCATGGTATGGGACCAGCACGGCGATGTGAACAAACAATATATCAAGGAAATGCTTCAGAGCACATACGGCATCAGCCTTCCATATGAAGACTTCAACACATACTGGGATTCTGTACTCTGGCAGTACTGCGTTCCCTATCAGGATTCCGAACAGACACTGGAGGAACTTTCCAGACGCTATACCCTCGGTATTATCACAAACGGGCCTTCCGACGGTCAGCGGAAGAAGCTCGAACGCTCGGGACTGGGCAGATTCTTTACGGAAGACCGCATTACTGTGAGCGGCGATTACCCGTTCAAGAAACCGGATCCTCGTCTGTTTCAGGAAGGATGCCGCAAGCTCGGCGTCAGGCCGGAAGAGGCTGTTTATGTCGGCGATCTCTTCTACCGGGATGTTCTCGGTTCTGCGAATGCAGGCATGACACCGGTCTGGATCTGGTACAACGGCGACAGAAAGCATCACTTCGACTGCATCACCATCAGTAAAATCAGTGAACTGACAAACTATTTCTGAACTTGTGATTGATTTAATTAATTGAACTTGTAAATTCTGTGTTATTATAGTGCGGCAAGAAAGAGAGGAAAAAGCCCTATGGACATTGAAGCTCTTAAAAAACATGCGAAAAATATACGTATTAACGTGATTAAAGAAGTATCTGGTGCCCAGTCAGGACATCCAGGAGGATCCCTTGGGGCTGCAGATATTCTCACAGTACTGTATTTTGAGGTAATGGATATCACAAAAGAAAATGCAGGAACGCTGAACAGAGACAGATTTGTCCTTTCCAAGGGACATTGTTCACCTCTCCTCTATGCTGTTCTGGCAGAGAAGGGAATCATTGAAGAAGCGGAGCTCAGCACATTCCGCAAGCTTCATACAAGACTGCAGGGACATCCTGACATGAATGAGATTGACGGCATCGACATGAGCACAGGCTCGCTCGGACAGGGACTTTCCGCTGCCGTAGGCATGTGCCTTGCCAACAAGCTGGAAGGCAATGATCACAGGGTTTACGCGCTGCTTGGCGATGGTGAATCCGAAGAAGGTCAGGTATGGGAAGCTGCGATGGCAGCTGCGCATTACAACTGCGACAATCTCTGCGCAGTCATTGATGAAAACGGACTGCAGATTGACGGAAAGACATCCGATGTCATCGGTCCGGCACCGTTTGAACCGAAGTTCGAAGCATTCGGCTGGCATGTCATCAGTATTGACGGACATGACTATGAGGCAATCAAGGCAGCATTTGACGAAGCGAAGACAGTCAAAGGCAAGCCGACAATGATCATCGCCAAAACGATCAAGGGCAAGGGTGTCTCCTTCATGGAGAATCAGGCATCCTGGCATGGAAAAGCACCGAATGCGGAACTGACAGAAGTGGCGCTGAAAGATCTGGAGGGCATGTAATATGGCAAAGGCAACGAGAGAAGCGTACGGCGAAGAGCTGGCAAAGCTGGTGAAAGAAAATCCGAAGATCGTCGTACTTGACGCAGACCTTGCGGGAAGCACAAATTCGGCGGTAGCCGGAAAAGAAGCACCGGAGCGTTTCTTCGATATGGGAATTGCCGAAGCCAACATGGTAGGCGTTTCCGCCGGACTTGCGGCGAGCGGCTATATTCCGTTCGCGTCAAGCTTTGCGATGTTCTGCACCGGCAGAGTCTGGGAACAGATCCGCAACAGCGTTGCTTATCCGCATCTGAACGTCAAGATCGTCGGTACCCACAGCGGCATCGCTGTCGGTGAAGACGGTGTTACACATCAGGCAATTGAAGATATTTCCATCATGCGTTCCATTACGGGCTTTGCCGTATATGTACCGTGTGATCAGTATGAAACAAAGGCAGTCATCGACTACATCGCTGAAAACGACGGACCCTGCTATGTCAGACTCGGCAGATCCAAGGTTGAAGATGTATTCGATGAGAACTACAAATTCGATATCACCAAGATCAACGTCCTGAAAAAGGGCGAGAAGACAGCCGTCTTCTGCTGCGGACTGATGGTCCAGAGCACACTCGAAGCAGCTGAGAAGCTGAAGGCTGACGGATACGACATCACAGTCGTTGACGTATGCGCGATCAAACCGTGCGATGAAGAAGGCATCCAGAAGATCCTGGAAGAACATGAAAACATCTTCACGGTGGAAGAGCATTCCGTCACCGGCGGTCTTGGTTCCATGATCTGTGAAGTCGCAGCTGACAGATGCCCGCGCAGAATCCGCCGCATCGGCATGTACGGCTTCGGCGAGAGCGCTGACTGGCAGACTCTGCTGAGAGAATACAAACTGGATGGTCAGGGAGTATACGAACAGATCAAAGGCTATCTTGAATGATCAGGTCTCCTTCGGGAGACTTTTTCTTTTGATGAAAAAGGAACTTCATTCA
>ONSK01000069.1 GCA_900320455.1 uncultured Erysipelotrichaceae bacterium
AATACATAAGGTTGGAACACAAGATAGGCGAAATGCCTTGAAAATACAGCGTTTTCAGAGGGTTTAACAGATAAACTGGAATTTATCTACGTTTATACAGCACGATCTCTGGATCAACACCATTGCAGCCATACTCACAAACAAGTATGAACACTTCATCTGCCACGACACCGTAACAACGTTCAGAATCCTGCCTTTCGATTTGATTTCCCAGATATATGTCTTTATCGTTCAAAAACCTTACTGTTGTTCCATTGAAAAGAGGATATCCAAGATTCACATATTCCCCGCTAAGCAAATTCAGATCATACACAATCAAGCCATCTATCCGCAATGCATTGATCTCTTCAATCAACTGTTGTTTGAGTGCTGAAAAATCTCTATTTCTTTCCGCAATACAGCTTCCGCCAAACGGATGCCCAGCGCATTTTTCACATCCACCGCACTCAGAAAATCTAACGCAATTCTCGCAGCAATCAATACCGCAATAAGTCATTTATTAATCCTCCTTCAAATACCGAGTTGTCAGTCTGCCAGATAGAAAGAAGGTATCAGATCGTGGCTCGTGTATTTGCTGCCATACCCGAAACCTGTTTTTCTCTCGTGATCGATATATTCCCTGATTTCATCAAGAGTGTACGTTTCCAAGCCTTCCTTGTACAGCTGAGTCTCAGCATATATAAACTCATCATTATCAGGATCTTTATATCCACCGCTTCCCACAGATTCTTTCAACTGTTTTTTTGGGCAGTGATCCCACCAGAGAATGGATGAAACCCGGCCGCCTTCAGCGTAAAGGAGATCGAGAAAAGATTCCCAATCCTTGAAGAGGTATTCAGAACAAAAAGAATGATCTGCTATATATTCCCTGACTTTTTGACTTGCCATACCATCTTCACAAACGCTGTTTCCTGTCCCGGTTTTCTTTTTCATCTGGTCCGCTAACACGAAGAACTGCTTCAGCCAGGGAAGCACGATGTCTGCGTTTACTTCATACGGCAGCCGCTGAAAAGTTCCTTCGTTTTGTGCCGCAGCACTCACGCGGCAAAGAAACTCCGCGTCCTCATTTATTGTCCCGGCCTGCCATGGCATTTCATCCAAATCAAAGCCGGCTGTTCCAGGGGAGATTTCGTTGATATCTTTCCGTTCCTTCAAAAAGGATATCAGTTCCTCCTGTGAATCAGTCTTTTCAATGGTATCTGCTGCGGTGATCAGAAGATCAAGAAGACAGTCCGTCCCCTGATTGGACATGACAATCCATTCGTCATTTGGAGCCTCTTTGTTCAGCCTTATGATATTGCTCATGATTCCTCCGTGAAATGGAATTTACAGGTCAGTTCTCCATGTCAGAAATCCCGATTCAGTGTTTCACTTTTTTTCAATAAAGCATTAAAACGCTTTGGACTGAAGATGATAAACCTGTAGTTCTCTCCGTCATTCATCGAGATAGTAAATACCGGAAAGCACAGCACCCATTTATGTGAGAAATCCTGAATGTTTCTGTATTTCATTTCAAGATTCCTTAACCTGGATGATACAGTCGCTTTCCCTGTTTTGTATGTTATTACATCATCATCCGCCGCAATACCGCCTCCGAGAATTCCTTCACGGCAGAAACTTGCGGCATAATACTGTTTCATATATTTCCCCGCTGAACACCGGTTTGTCTGTCAGATGCAGCTGTTATCCCGTATAGGCATCCTCAGCTGTATTTGTGAACTTCTGCTTTGAAAGCCATTCACGTTCTTCATCGTTTTCAGGTATGTCAATTCTCTCAATCTTGAATATGACCGGTCTTGTGCCGTCGTTGCAGCAGGCAATCATCATACGGTCATCATTGGTCCATCCCTTCATGATGGAACCTCCCTGCAGAGCGGTATATACATAGCGGCTGACGGCATCCCATGCCTCGCCGCAGAACTTTCCGTTCATCAGATGATAGAAATCATCCTGTTGAGGTGTGCGCTTCAACACGAATGTGTCACCCGGCTTGAAGAACGGACATGGTCCGGACTTTGGATTCGCAAGGTATTTTTCCTGCAGTTCCGGAAAGCATTTAGTTTCCAGAACGGTGATTCTGCATTCATGTTTCATTGTATTGTCTCCTGTCGTTTAGTTTCCTGTCCAGTCCAGAAAGACCGGAGAGGCTTCGATGACAAAATGAGCTTCTTTGATATCTGTCATCGGATGAGAATCCGTGACAGTGATACTGACACTGCCGGCGGATGTTTCTTCAAAATCATCCGGTGTACCCATGACCACATACTGAACGCTGCTGTAGAGCATCTTTCCGTTCAGAAGATCGATTGGGATGGTTTCAAACGGCTTTTCGATATCAATACCGAGCTGATCCAGATATGCCGCAAGTTCCGGATATGTTTTTCTGATCTTTCTCACATAGTTCTGACAATACGCGCAGTCACAGACATCCGCATCTGTCAGACGATCATAGTACTGTCTTGTTTTTTGTATATTCATATACTCTCTCTGTTTATTCCTTGCCGAACAGACTGCCGATTTCCGCAAAGATCGAGTCTTCTTTTGAACCGTCACTGAGCGGTACATCGGCTGCCGTCTTCCAGTACTCGCAGAGGTCATTGATGAAATCCATCTTCAGTGATTCGATTGTCACTGTATCTTCCGGCTTCATGCCTGCCTTCAGCTGTTCATAGTCCTTGATGAACACCAGCATCCGCCATTCGATCTCATGTCTGTTTCTGAGATGTCTGTACCATGTTTCATGATACTTTCTGATCCGGATATACTTGTTGATCAGATAGGCAAAGATCAGCGGCACCAGAACCACTGTATAGAGATACATATCATTCCATTCACCGTTATTGAGGATCCAGTCTTTTTCCGTAATCAGAAACAGCACCAGGAAAGGAATGCTCAGAATGACGGAGAGGACCAGAATCTTGTACAGGTAATACTTGAGCTTGTTGACAGATTCCTTGTATTTCTCATACTCATATGCCTGAATGAACATACGGAAAAATCTCTGGAAAAAGGTTTCCTCACCCGATTCCGGTTCTCCGGTTTTCCATACTTTGACAAAGTATTCATATACTTCACCCTTGATGGATTCCTTTTTCTTGAACCGGAACGATCCGGCAATGGCCGCGATGGCCAGGATTACCAGAACCGGAACAAATAAATTTGTTGCGAATATCTTGATCATATGTTTTTCCCTCATCTGTTTCTGTATGTGATCTGCTGTTATTGTCTGTCTGTTTCATCTTCGAACGATTCTTTCAGCCGTTCCAGAAGATCTTCCGCCTTCTTCACGTTCTCTTTATAATCATTGTATTTCACAAGACTGCCGAGCATGTTCCTCAATTCTTCCAGATAAACAGGTCCCTGTCCGCTCTCTGCATCTTCCGCCATACCGCCTGTGCGCCATGGCGCCAGTCCCGGAACAGCGTTTTCTGTGAGCAGCGTGAAATTGTCAGTCATGCAGTCAAGCATTCTGGATACCCCGGTATCATCCTCTGAATCGAGAACTTCCTCAATCATATCCGTTCCCCACTCCAGGCATTTCTTTTCAAGAAGTCCGTACTTTTCAGAATAATGGCCGTACGGCCCATTCACGTCTTCCAGGCTTTCAACGCTGACGATGTCATCTCTGTAAAACACCATCGGTGTCATATGCAGAGCTTCCTGATTCCTGCCGTATTCATGGAAAGCATATTCCTCGCTGTCGTAGGATACGATTCCCTCATACGCTTCGCCGAAGATATCAGTGATCCTGACGCATTTGTTGTCAAATTGTTTCAGATCCATAGCGTTCCCCCCTTTTCAGGCTTCGATGGTTTCTCCGTTACACGGCACAAGCACCTGTGAAAGATTTCTTTGTTTTATGAATGCTCTGACGTCATCGCTGGAATATACAGCATGGTTGACACTGTCAAGATGCGAGGCAATGACCATCGCCTCCGGCGCATCCATGCATACTTTTTCAATATCCTCCAGGTTCATGATCAGTCTGCCGACGGGCATCTCCGGTCCCGAGCATTGTCAGTTTCATTCTGCAGTATCTCCTGTTATTTTCCGTGGCAGTCTTTGTATTTCTTTCCGCTGCCGCACGGGCACGGATCATTGGGATAGATCGTTTTATCCTTCATTGTTCTGACATCGCCTCTGGCATAGGCGCTGAGTCCTGTTTCCCTCAGCATTTCCACCCAGCGGTCCGCCGCTTCTTTTGAAAGATTTCCGATTTCAATGTTCTTCCGCTTCAATGCGATGTCCTTTGCCTCATCATCGCTGATGGAAAGCAGCTTCCCGAGTTTCTTCACCGTTTCCGAGGCATGGGTGTTCGCGGCGGAAAGGCCGGCGCTCACAACGGTATAGGTATCGGAAGAAAGATGATGCACGCCCCGCTCTGTTTTCCTGGGAACGGGTGCTTCTTTCTTTTGTTCCTCAGGCTGGAAGTATTTTGAAACGTTCATGTCGATGCCATGCTGTTTCAGGAAATGATCCAGCAGATCCACCCGGTAATCGACAGGTCCTTCTTTGCCAAAGTCATGCACTGCCTTTTCATATCTTCCGGTGCGGTATATGTTTTCCACGATCTTTTCCCGCATGAATCTGCCGGAGACGGTGATGATCTCGTTTGTGATCTCTTCCTGTTCTTCAATATCGCCTGTATTCTCGGTTGTTTTCACATGGTGTTCCGTGATCCAGTATGCTTCACCTCTGACGTTTCTGCTTCTGCGGACTTTTCTTGTCTTCAGATTCAGGAAGCCGTATTTCTCTTCCTCATCATAGTATTCGGTGTATGTGATTTCCCCGGCTGTTCTGACGCCTTTTGATTTCAGAAGCGCTGCGGCATAGACGGCGTATTCTTCCATCTGTTCGTTTGTCAGACGCAGATTCTTCGCGCGGTATTCCTCGGATGAAAGATTCACGGAATTGCGCATCGAGGTTCTGTATTCCCCGCCTGAAGAACGTGTCTGTTCCGGTTTTGGAACCGGCGCGCTGTATCCAGGCAGCTTCGGTTTTGTTTCATATGTCGTATAGCCGGGATCCAGCACATTCTTGTACGTCACGGACTGCGATCCGTCAGAGTGATATGTGGTATAGCCATTATCAAGTACATTCTTGTATGTTCTGGAAGCGGAACCGTCGGAATGATACGTTGTTCTTCCATTGTCCAGAACATTGTCATATGTCCTTGATGTGCTTCCGTCAGAATGGTATGTCGTTGTTCCGTTATCCAGCACATTTTTATATGACACGGATGTCGTTCCGTCATCATGGTATGTGGTATAGCCGTCATCCAGAATGTTCTTATATGTCTTTGCCATGGGTTTTCTCCATATTCATTATACTTGAGAGAGACCTTTTCTGTATTCCGATGTCACGGCGTGGTAGAATGATTTCAAATTACAAAAGGAGGCATCCAACATGAAAATCCGCAATATCCTTGCCTCTGAAAGGATCACTCTTTCCTTCGAAGTATTCCCTCCCAAGCGTGCCGACGGCTTTGAAGCTGTCAAAAGCGCCTGCGAGGAAATCGCTGCCCTGCGTCCTGATTTCATGTCCGTGACATGCGGCGCCGGCGGTTCCACCATCGGCTACACGCTGGAACTGGCGGAAAACCTGAAAAAAGAAACGAACACGCCTGTTCTTCCCCATCTGACGTGCGTTGCCTTTTCCAAAGAAGAGACAATGGATTTCATTCACAGATGCGAGGAAGCAGGCATTGAGAATATCATGGCGCTGCGCGGGGATATTCCCGAAGGCGGCAGAACCAGGAATGATTTTGAACATGCCGAGGATCTGATCCGTCTGATCAAAGAAAATTCAGATCTCTGCGTGGGCGGTGCCTGCTATCCGGAAGGTCATCCGGAAAGCGAAAACAAGAAATATGATATCCGCTATCTGAAACAGAAGACGGATGCCGGACTGGACTTTCTGACAACCCAGATGTTTTTTGACAACAACATCTTCTATAACTTTTTATACCGGGCAAGAGAAGCCGGCATTCAGGTGCCGATTCTTGCCGGCATCATGCCGATCACAAACGCCAGACAGCTTGAAAGAGCGATCACGCTGAGCGGCACGAATGTACCTGAGCGCTTCCGGGCAATCGTTGACTGTTTCGGAAAAGATCCGGACGCCATGAAACAGGCAGGCATCATCTACGCTTCCGAACAGATCATCGATCTGATTGCCAACGGCGTGAAGCACATCCACGTTTACAGCATGAACAAGCCCGACGTCGCGGAAGGCATCATGAACAATCTGAAGGCGATACTGAAATGATCATTCCTGACAGAAACGAAATCTGCCGTTATCTCGGTCTGAAGAACAGAAAGCCGGACAGTGAAACAGAAGCCATGATCGCGTACTGCACAGATGAACTGAACAGATGCGTATCCCCTGTTTCCCTGCACCGGTCCTTTCCGCTTTCCTTTGAAGACGGATATCCCGTCATCGAAGGAACCGTGATACGCAGTGAACATCTGAAGAAAAACCTGAAGGGATGCGGAAACGTCATATTGATGCTGGTGTCACTCGGCGCTGAAGCTGACCGTCTGATCCGCAGAAGCGAGATGAAATCCTCCTTTGAGGGAACTGTCATGAGTGCCTGCGCAAGCGCGATGGCGGAAGCGTACTGCGATAGTGTCAACGAAGAGATCAGAGGGATGTATCTGGCGAAGAATCTCTATACAAGACCGAGGTTCTCACCAGGCTACGGCGACTTTGATCTTGCATATCAGAAGCTTTTCTTCGATCTTCTGAACATCACCGTCAGAACAGGAATCATTCTCAATGACAGCCTGATGATGGTGCCGGTGAAATCCATCACCGCCCTGATCGGACTTTCCTTCCATAATACGCCGTGCATCCTGCAGGGATGCGAGGTGTGCGAATCCAGCGATACATGCCCCTACAGCAGGGCCGGAGGCATTATATGAATCTCAGAGAAAAACTCGGAAAACAGTGGCTGTTCTTCGACGGAGGCAGCGGAACCATTCTGCAGAAAAAAGGACTGAAGGGATCCGATTCCCCCGAGCGGTGGAATCTGACACATCCGGAGGACATCATTGATCTTCATGCCGGCTACCTGGAAGCGGGATGCGATATCTTCAACACGAATACATTCAGCGCAAACCGTTTTCATGATCCGGATGATCTGAAGGAAGTCATTGACGCCGCTGTCCGGCTTGCGAAGGAAGCGAAAAAACGCACCGGCAGAGAAGACGCGCACATTGCCCTGGACATCGGTCCGACCGGAAAGCTTTTAAAGCCGTTAGGTGATCTCGACTTTGAGGAAGCGGTGGAAATCTTCGCGGAGATCATCAGGTATGGCGTACAGGACGGCATTGATCTGATCATGATCGAAACGATGAACGATTCCCACGAGACAAAGGCTGCCCTGCTTGCGGCGAAGGAAAACTCTGATCTTCCGGTCTTTGTCACGACAACATATGACAGCGACGGAAAGCTGCTCACAGGCGGCACGCCGGAATCCGTGATCCCGATGCTGGAAGCGCTCGGTGCCGATGCCGTCGGCATCAACTGTTCGCTTGGTCCAAGAGAAATGATGCCGGTGGTAAAGCGCATCTGCGATACCGCTTCCGTACCCGTGATTGTCACCCCGAATGCCGGACTTCCCGAAACACGCCACGGCATGACCGTCTATCCGGTCGGTGCCGGTGAGTTTGCCTCTTTGATGAAAGAGATGGCAGACTGGGGAATCCACGTCATGGGCGGCTGCTGCGGAACAACGCCGGAACATATCAGAAGACTGACGGAAACCATCCGTCCCCTGCCCTTCAAAGAACCGGTAAAGAAAGACAGAACAGTGATCACCTCCTACGCAAGAGCCTGTGAAATCGGAAAGAACATCACCGTCATCGGTGAACGAATCAATCCGACCGGCAAGAAGAAATTCCAGCAGGCGCTGCGTGAAAACAATATCAGCTATATCATCTCTCAGGGACTTGAACAGGAGGATGCCGGCGCGGATGTTCTTGATGTCAACGTCGGTCTGCCCGGTATTGATGAGCCGCGGATGATGCGCACGGTCAGCGCTGAGCTGCAGTCTGTCACCTCCCTGCCATTAGTCATTGACACATCCGATCCGAAGGCACTGGAAACAGCCCTGCGACGCTATAACGGCAAGGCGCTTGTCAACTCGGTCAACGGCAAGGAAGAATCGATGCGGGCAGTCTTCCCGCTGGTGAAGAAATACGGCGGCTGCGTGATCGGTCTCTGCCTGGATGAAAACGGCATTCCCGATACTGCGGACGGCCGCATCGCAATTGCGAAGAAGATCATCAGCACTGCTGAAACATACGGCATTGAGAGAAAGGATATTCTGATCGACGGTCTGACGATGACGATCTCCTCTGATCCTTCCTCTGCGAAAGTCACGCTGGAAACCATCCGCAGAGCGTATGAGGAGCTTGGCTGTCATACGGTTCTCGGTGTTTCGAATGTATCCTTCGGTCTGCCCCAGAGACCGCTGATCAATGCCTTCTTCCTGGCAATGGCAGCTGAAGCGCATCTTTCCTGTGCCATCATCAATCCCAATGACGCGAACATGATGGCATCCGTGCGTGCTTCCAATGCCCTGCTTGCTTATGATCCGCAGGGTCTCGATTACATTTCCAGATACGCGGATGTGAATGTGCAGACCGTCGTCAGCGGCACAGAGAAGAAGCAGGAAGCCTCAAAAGAGGAAACTTTATTCTCCTGTATTGAACGCGGTCTGAAAGAAAAGGCATCTTTTCTGACAGAGAGGATGCTGAAAGACGGAACTGCGCCGATGGATATCATCGACAGCCAGCTGATTCCCGCGCTTGATAAAGTCGGGAAAGGCTTTGAGGCAAAGACGGTCTACCTGCCTCAGCTGCTGATGAGCGCCGATGCCGCGAAAGCCGCCTTTGCCGTCATCAAAGAAGCCATGCAGGGAACAGAGACGGAAGTCAAAGGACGCGTGATCCTGGCTACCGTGAAGGGTGATATCCATGATATCGGAAAGAACATCGTCAAAGTTCTGATGGAAAACTACGGCTATGAAGTGATTGATCTCGGCAAGGATGTCGATCCGCAGCTCATCGCCGATACCGCCGTCCGGGAAAACATCCGTCTGGTTGGTCTTTCCGCCCTTATGACAACAACTGTTCCGGCAATGGAAGAAACCATTAAACTTCTCAGAAAAGTCAGCCCGGCAACGAAGATCATCGTCGGCGGCGCAGTCCTCACCCAGGAGTATGCGGATTCCATCGGCGCGGATGCGTATGGAAAGGATGCCATGGCATCCGTACGCTATGCGGATAGCGTCTTCTCGCAGAAATAAGAAACCATTATTGTGATACCGTTACATAAGTATCTGTCTGATACAAACCGGCCTTCCTGTGCCGGTTTGTTTCTTTTACTGTGTAAGTAAAGAAAGAGGAACGTAGAATATGAGTGCACCGGACAGAAAACTCGGAGATACCGGAAAACGGATCGCGCCAGTCAGCTATGGCTGTATGAGACAGACACACTCCTACGGCAGCGTTCAGAACAAGGAAGACATGATTGATCTGATGCGCTATGCGAAAGAAACAGAATACACAATGTTTGATACGGCACCGGCATACGGTGATGAGAACGAACCTTTCCGCTCTTAAAGCCGGCTACAGACATATCGATACCGCTGCGGCATACAGAAATGAACGTGATGTCGGAAAGGCTGTCAGAGACAGCGGCATCCCGAGAAAAGAAATCTTCATCACATCCAAGCTCTGGGTACAGGACTACGGATATGAAAACGCGAAGAAAGGCATTGAAGCCTCTCTTGAAAAGCTCGGCATGGATTACATTGATCTCTACCTCCTGCATCAGCCGTACGGCGATGTCACTGGTGCCTGGAAGGCACTGGAGGAAGCGAAACAGGAAGGAAAGCTGAAGTCCATCGGTGTTTCCAACATGTCCGTGAATCTCTGGAACAGATACATTCCGCAGTTTCAGACAAAGCCGGCTGTCAACCAGGTGGAATACAATCCTCTGACACAGCAGAAGGAGCTGAAAGCACTCTGCGCAAAGGATGACGTGAAGCTTGAAGCATGGTATCCGCTTAGGCACGGCAACAGAGAACTTCTGACCAATCCGGTTCTTGTGAAACTGGCAGAGAAGTACGGCAAGAATGCCGGACAGATCATCCTGAAGTTTGAAGTCCAGGAAGATGTCATCGCCCTTCCCAAGTCCACAAATCCGGAACGCATCAAAGGCAACATCGATATCTTCGACTTTGAACTGACGGAAGATGAGATGAATGAGATCCGTGGCCTGGATACCGGCAAGGGAACACACAACCCGGATGATCCGGCCAATGAATCCAGACTGATGTCATTCCGCATCCATGACTGATCACAAAACGGTATATGCTCACAATGTGAGAACATATACCGTTTTTTCTGTTTCCCGGAATCCGAAGGATACCGCAATATGTTTTGTAATTGTCTGGCGCGGATCGCATTCAATGACAAGTGACGGGATTTTCTTCTGAGATGCATATTGAATGACTGCCTGTGTCAGTTCCTTTGCATAACCCCGGTGCCAGGATTCCTCTGACAGGATCCAGCCAAGTTCATATGCCTGTTCATCAAAGGGATGAAAGATCAGATGTCCAATCAGTTTTTCTGTTTGTTTTTCAATCACAGCATATACCAGAGGACTTTCACACAAGGCGTATTCTTTCAGAAAGCGCTCTGTCTTTTCATATGTAAACGGTGCTTCGATATACCGCATGACTTCCGGATCGGAAAGAATCGCATACAGATCAGAAACATCAGAACATTCAAACGGTCTGACACACAGACGTTCTGTTTCAATCATGACCGGGGAACCATCCCATGTTGAAGCGCACTTCATGACGTTCCACATCTTCATTGGTATAGGCGCAGCTGTCAAAGCCGATCAGCGTAAATCCCATATGCATGTAGAAATCCACGGCATTGGCATTGGACGACTGTGTCTCCAGAAGCAGTGCCCTGCAATTCTTTTCCCTGGTGTATTCCTTCGCCTTTTCGATCAGCTTTCTGCCCCAGCCCTGTCCTCTGATGACTTCAGAGACAAACAGCTCAGTGATCCAGATCCGCTTTGACCATTCCTCTTCGCAGACTTCAATGGCCGCAAGCAGCTTTCCGTCATCGATGATACCGAAGGCTTCTGCCTGTTCCCACCAGTCCTCATACAGGCGGTCGGGATACTCCTGCATGGATGGATCATGGACAAATGTCTGTTCAAACTGCTTCTTTTCAATCGGGATCTGAAAGCCGTTCTCTGTCTTCTGCACACAGATGTCATAGTATTCATCTGACTGGTATTCAACCGGAATGCATGTACCCTTCCATATTTCTCTGTCCAGCAGTTCAATGGCGTATGTCTTCATCCTCTGCATGCCTCCCGCAGCGGTCTGTCCCAGAGAACACGCAGGTCTGTATCCGGCATCAGTGTATCAATGACGGCAGGCAGTTCCTGCAGGAACTGTTCTTCACGCTTCTTCGATCTTCTGCCCGCTGCTTCATACAGGACTTTCGAATCGTATGCGTCATAGCTGACGCCGTAGTCTTCCTCATCATTGTGCGGAAAGAATGTGACAGCTGCCTCATAGCGGATATTTCCCGCTTCCGAATCAGACACCAGCATCACCAGTGCGCCGTGTCTTTCAACATCATTGAATGTTCCTTCTGCTTCAAAATACTGTTCAAATACATTGATCACTGCCATGAAAATCACCTCGTTCTTATTATCGCATAAAAGAAAAGACCCTTCCGCAGAAGGATCTAGAAACTCTCGGCAATACCTGTATGCGCCAGTGCTTTCATCAGCGGCTCATACAGCAGATACGCGATGATCAGGTTGGATACACCATGGACAAGATCATAAGGTATTCCTGCGATCCACCAGGCAAAGGCGGCTGACCACCCGCTCATGACAAGCGTCACAAGCGCGCATAAGGCGCCGAACACCAGCCCGAAGATGCATGCCAGCACTGCCGCTTTGAAGCGGTCCATCTGTCTGCGCATCAGATACGCGAGCAGTACAAGCAGCGGCCAGACGTAGAAGTACGTCACTGTCCAGATACTGATGCCCCACCAGAGGCATTCAATGCCGGCAAACAGAAATGCGCAGATCATCGTCATCGACAGCCCGAAGTATATCGTATAGACGATCAGCAGCAGCGTGACCAGTTCAACATTGGCAATGCTGTTGAGTGCCCATTTGGCAGCTTCCAGCACCGCTGTCATGACCGCGATGAATACCAGTTTTCTGACTGAGAGATGGTGTGAACCCATGATCAGTA
This sequence comes from uncultured Erysipelotrichaceae bacterium, assembly GCA_900320455.1. Classification (GTDB taxonomy): domain Bacteria; phylum Bacillota_I; class Bacilli_A; order Erysipelotrichales; family Erysipelotrichaceae; genus Bulleidia. Next base: position 12,308 of record ONSK01000069.1, read on the forward strand.
TGTTTCGTAGGCAAAGCGGTATGTATCGCCGTCTGCCACAGGCTGCTGGTCAGCGCCGTACATGCCGTATTCGCCGTTGACATAGATTGCCCAGTAGGCGGAATCGGCGTCGCTTGCCTCAATACCGTTGATTTCTTTGATAAACAGTCCGTACTGTCCTGTTTCTCCCTTGTATTCAAATCCTTTGGACTTGAATTCATCCATTGCCTGGCTCAGGAATTCCGCGTCTGTTCTTCCTTCAAACTTTGTGACTTTGCCTTCCTTGTCAGCCACTTCAATGACAATGGCCTTTGCGCCTGTTTCCGGCTTCGGTCTGTTCACAAACCATAAGCCTGCCATCAGGGCAATAACGGCAATGATACCGGCGATCCATAATGTCTTTTTTTCTTTCATGTTCAATCTCCTTTTCGGCTGAAGACAGAGATGAACGCACGAAAAAAGACTTTCGCGGTATCGTTCATGACTGCCAGTTTCCCGTGGCTCATGCGCCTCATATACGGCAGGTCTTCCGGCTCGCGTGTCAACACCTTCCGCGCCTTCTCGGTTTCCCAATGGCATATCTGCGGAAGACTCTTCGCTTACGGCGACGGGTTCGCGCAGGTCTTTCACCTGCTTCCCTTTTCAAAATGACGCATTCCTGCTCATTTCACCGTATCTGTCCCACAGGCTTTTCAGCCTGTATGTATTGTATCAGCCTTGAGGACAGATTGAAATACGGCAGTGATTAACTGTCTGATTCCGGCAGGATGCTTTCTCTTTCGGCGACTGCCTGCAGAACTTCCGGAATGGTCTTTCTGAAAGCTCCGGCAGTTTTAGCGGCAGACTCCTCCTCATTCATTCCGATTTCCAGAAAAGCATCATACATCCGGATCATTCCGATGGATTCACCATCCCGGATTCCTTCTTTCCGCCCTTCTTTTCGTCCTTCTTCTATGCCTTCTTTTTTTGCGCAGTACAGTTCGTATTCATAGTTCATATACCTGTCCTCTGCTTCCCTGTCTTTCTTCTTCAATTGTACCGCGCTTTCAACTTCACGGACAAACGGATCATCCATCGTATTCGTTCCGTCTGTCACATAGTCCGCAAAGGGACGGATTGACGGATGATCCTCTGCTTTGACAGGACAGTTGACTATGATGATATGCGCCTGTTCCATATCATCTGTTCCGTTTTCATTTTTGAAGGTGTAATGTTCCATCAGTCTTCCTGTCTTTGTCTCATCATAAGCACAGAAAAAGATTACAAAGAACTTTCCTTTCAGCTGAAACGGTTCAGAAGGATTTTTGGAATGAACGATCAGATTTGAAAGATTCACGATTGCACGGTCAAACAGGTTTTCCTGAATTCCTGCCTGCATCTCCACGTCAAAGAGATGCGTCCCTTCTTCACTGTATACGTCGAATCTGACCCCTCTTTTCAGATACACAGGACTTACAGTCATCTCTTTGATCACGATTTTCTGCCGGCCGATTTCTTCTTCCGGCAGCACTCTTCTCAGCAGTTCAGTCATCAGCGTTTCATCACGGAACACCTCCGTAAACATGAAATTGTCAATGATTGTCAGCTCGCTGTATGGTTTTCTTTCCATTGCACTGCCTCCTTCTGAAATACATATATTCCCGAAAAGGCAGAATTCTGCTTTTTGATCAAAAAAAGGGGCTGTAACGAGTAAGAAGATTTTCTGAAAAATCTGTTCTTACCAGAGGTTATAGCCTCTTTTTTCGTTCCAATAAATAAA
>ONSK01000055.1 GCA_900320455.1 uncultured Erysipelotrichaceae bacterium
AGATATTCCTTATCTCCGGGCTGATATACCTTCCCATTCTCAAAGAACTGTCCATCAATCAGCACCCTGTACATGATGATATTTCCGTATTTCATGGAACGGATCAGCCGCCTGGTTTTGCGGACAACTGCTTCTCCGTCTTCTTCCGTATTCACGTCAAACTGCATCTGGATTCTGCTGAGATTTTTCACAAAGATATATTCCGGTGATTTGCTTTCCAGCAGTCTTTTTCTGATCTGTTCTGTCAGCACCGGTGCTGTCACATTGATTCGTACCATGTTTCTGTTTCCCTCTTTCGCTGTTTCATGTTACAGCAAACACCCGGAGAATTCTTTTCTGATGCTCAGACTATCTGATGCTTTCGCTTTCAATGATGAACACGGTTGTGCATTCGGTCTTCTCATCGCATCCGGTATGTCCCTTCCAGGAAAGATCCCGGTTCCGCATTTCCTTCAGTTCCTTCAGGATTGATGAAAGATCTTCCGTATGCAGATCCGCGATCTGTTTCTTTCCTTCATTCCTGAATTCATTCAGACCGTCTTTGAACTGGCTGATGCCGCTGAACAGCGCAGCGTATCCATCCTTCAGGGCAATGCCTCCGGAAGAAACCTGCGCGCTTCCTTCCTGCAGAGATTTCATACCGTTTTCCATCTGTCCCGCAGCGTCATGGAAGGCCGCGATGCCGCTTTCCAGCGATGTGCTTCCTTCCGCCAGGGAATGGATGCCATTGCGCATTTCAGATGCCTGATCCAGCAGTGCTTTCAGATCAAAGTCGGGAAGATTTTCACCGGCGCATGCCGCAAGTATCTTCAGCTGTTCCGCGATATCCTCTGCTGTTTTCAGCATTTCTTCCGAATTGATTTCTTCCGGAACAGCAGGCACTGCCTGGATTTTCTGCAGGACTGCGGAGATCGTTTCCATCAGGCTTTCCGCTTCCGCAAGATCATCATGAATCTTTGATGTGCTGTTCATCAGTGTCTTCAGCGCTGATTTTTCTTCTTCACTCAATGCTTCATTTTCCAGCAGAGGCTGAATCTGTTCCGTAGCCTGTTCTGCCTGTTTCAGATCTTCTCTGACAGCTTCCGCGGATGGAAGCTTCAGCTGTCTCAGCTGTTCCATAACAGCAGATACATCGCTAATCCACTTTTCGCAGGAATCCAGATATGCCCTGACAGCTTCTTCATCTTTGAGAAAGCTGTCTGTCTGTTTCTTCAGATCTTCAATATCACGGATCAGTGCTTCCTTTGCCTGTATAAACTGTTCACGGACCGCGGGATCCAGCTGTTCCGCGATTGCGGAAGGATCCATTGATTTCAGAAAGCTGTCTGCCTGACGCAGACCGCTGCTGATTGATGAAGCGCCTTCTTCCAGCTTTGAGGCATTGGCATTCATCTCACGCATGCCGTCATACAGCTGTTTCGTCCCTTCCCCAAGAGCGGACACTCCGTCTGTATACTTGTTCAGGTATGTGCGGAATGTATCCGCGCCATTGTACAGATCTCTGCCGCCGTCCGCCAGATCATCCAGCGCGTCTTCAATCTTTCCGATATTCTCATCCAGATCATCCAGGGAATCCATATCTTCATCTTCAATATCTTTGAGCAGCCCTGCCGTTACAACTGACGCGGTGAAATCCAGTTCAAAACTGTCTGTATCCGCTTCGATCTCAATGTATTCCGGCAGTTCCAGATCTTCTTTGATTTTTTCCGGATGAAGCCTGTCAGCCCATCCCGGAAGCACGATGCCTGCCGCAAAGACGGTATCTCCCATGGAGACAATACGCGCATTGGTTCCGCTGATATTGGAAAAGTGCGACGCGGAAAGCGGCACTGCCGTCAGGATGACAAAAGGAATGTCTGTATGATTCTCATATGCGAAACGGATCACGGCATGACCGCTTTTTCCGGCAAGATCCTCCGGTCTGATTTCTTTTCCGTCAAGCATATATGTGATCTGCACGGAAACCGGAACAGGTTCATCGCATGTTCCGCTGACGGTGATTTCCTTCCCGAAGTTTTCAAACAGTACATGCGTGTCATCTTCCGTCATGAATTCCTCATCACCGGAAGTGTTAATCAGATCTTTCAGGAATGTTGTATCCCGGATCACTTCTGTCCCGTCTGCTTTGATCGTATACTCCGCGCTCTGTTTCAGCACCTTTCCGGATGCGTCGGTATGTACCGTGATTCTCTCTTCTTTTGACTTTGGAGGAACGGCATGACTGCCGTCAATGACGACGGCTGTTTCCTCATGCGGCTCTTCCGGACGGATTTCTTTCTTCTCTTCCGCCGTGCAGGAAGCCAGCAGGATGCACAGCAGTCCTCCCATGATTTTCTTTCTTCTGTTATTCCGCATTTTTCAGTGCCTCATCTTTCGGGATATTTCTGATCTTTCTGTATTCAAGTACCGCGACAGCCGCGTAGGAAGCAGCGCCGAGGGCAAACATCTTAATAAATACTTCCGGCGTAATCTTCATAGGCATCCATCCGCTCATCATCGCCGCAATCATCACCCGGCACAGCCTTACCAGCAGGAAATACACAAGCGGAATTGTCGCCGCCATCAGGAATAATGTAATGACCGTCGTTGTTCTCAGATACAGCCTTCTGACCTCACTGTCCGTGCATCCCAGTATTTTCAGCATCGCGATCGGCTGCCTGTTCTTTTCGATGATTACACGTGAAAGGATATAAATCAGAACGACGAAGATAATGACGGAGAAAGCATCCACCAGATACATCATCGATCCCATCGATACCATCAGCTGTCTTGTGATCTTTGTCAGTGATTCCTCATCGATCACTGTTGAAATACATTCCTGATCCAGATCGGTGATCTCCTGATCACTGAAGTATCCGCTAAAGGCACTTTCTGAAAGACCGAATGTCCTGTTCAGATCCTTCTGGTTCATAAATGCCGTCACAGCTCCGAGATAGTCATAGATCCCCGTGACCGTAAATTCATATTCTTTGTCTTCGTACGCTTCATGAAGCCGGAAGGTATCCCCTTCATGAAGACCGTATTTATCTGCGCAGAGGGATGATACCACAAAGTCTCCTTCCTGCAGGCTGGCTGTGATATACGCGCTGTCCGGCTGTATACCGTAAATCAGAATATCCTCTTCCCTGTACCCTGATGGAGCGCATGTCTTCAGCTGCCAGGCAGAGAATTTCTCGGCACCTTCCTGATCTGTTTCCATCTTCTGCGCGAACATTGCCATATTTGCCAGGCTTTCGAGCTTGTGGTTCTCATCCATGACATTGACCGGAAGAGTGAGAATGTACTGGTATCTGCTGAAAAGATTGTCTGCGATGACCTGCTGGTAATGGGTCATCAGCGCCGGAAGGGCAAGTCCGAACATCAGAAGGAAATTGGCGAAGAAGATGCCTGCCGCAAGGATCGCGTAGCTTGAAAGGCTGCGGAACATGACGCGCAGATGAAAACGGCGCAGAAACGGCAGACTGTGCGGCAGGTATACCGCCCGTCTGGAACGGCGAAGACTGAGATCACGGCGCAGAAAGCGCAGCGGCGATAGCTTCAGCTTCCTGTGCAGAAAGAACCATGTGACTGCCGCCATGATCAGACATGGAATGACCGTTGTCCTGAACAGAGCTTCCGGATTGTATTTCGTGATATAGGTCGGCAGAGAATAGCTGTCGTAATACATGGACGCGCAGAAATCTTTCATCAGCGTATATCCGAGCAGATTTCCGATCGCTGCGCTGATCAGAGTAATCACGACCGGCAGCGTCATGTAATGGATGATGATTTCACTTCGCGTATATCCCTGGGCACGCAGTGTCCCGATGACTGCGGATTCTTTGTTTATCGTATCGCTGATCGTCACGCCGAACACAAAGGCGCAGATCACGATGATGATATACAGCAGCACTTCCATCATCACCTTGTCTGATCCCATGTCATCGCCGGTAAACATGATTGCCTGGTTCAGATAACGCGGCACATAATCCCGCAGCTCAGTGATTTCATTCAGCTTCTCCATCAGCGTTTCCGCTCTGTCCTGTTCACTCTCTGATGATTCCGACTGATATTTCCAGGCATAGCAGTACTGCATTGAGGCAAACGGAATGGACGCGAAGCCTTCTTTTGAAACAACAGCCACACCGAACCGGACAGCGTCGAACATGGAGTCGGAGTTGGATTCAAACATGGTGCTGTAGTCAGACAATGCCGCAAGACCGCAGACCTTCCATGTTTTTCCGGCCCCCTGCATCGTATCACCTGTGCGGATATGATTGTTGTCGGCATACATGCGGTCAATTATGATCTCATCTGCGGTCTCAGGGAATCTTCCGTCCATCACACATACCAGATTGACTGCGTCTCTGTTCGCAAAGATGCGCAGCGTGCTGCCGTTGTCAAACGCCTCATCGCCGTAGAACAGTTCACAGATACTGACACCCTGTGCCTGAATACGTTTTTCCTGTCCTCTGTTCAGACGTGATGAGACACGGAAATGACCGTCTTCGATATTGTATTTCTCAAAGCTTTCATCATAGGTGATGATCATTGAATTATCTGCCACGAGAAAACCGCTGACAAAGGAAATTGACAGTGTCAGCAGAAGAAAGATCGTCAGATATTTTCCGGCGTCGTTTTTCAGCTGGCGCAGAAAGCGCCTGTTCAGCGGATTTTTCCTTACCACTCGAGATCCTCCGCAGCTGTTTTGACTTCGTTCTGTGTGATATCACGGATCATGCCGTCGCGGAGCCGCACGACTGTGTCCGCCATCAGCCGGATCGCGTTGTTGTGGGTTACCATGATAACAGTGCTTCCATACTTCCTGTTCACTGTTTCAATCAGTTTCAGGATTTCTTTTGACGTCTGATAATCCAGGGCACCGGTCGGTTCATCGCACAGCAGAATATCCGGGTTCTTGATCACGGCGCGGCCGATGGATGTGCGCTGCTGCTGACCGCCGGACAGATGTGAAGGAAGCTTGTCCTGATGTTCCTTCAGACCGAGCGTATCCAGCAGTTCCTCAATATCCAGCGGATTTCCGGAAAGAAACGCGCCGGTTTCAATATTTTCCCGCACAGTCAGATCCGGAATCAGATTGTACATCTGAAAGATATAGCCGAGATGATTGCGTCTGTATGACGTCAGCTGTTTCTCATTCAGTGCAGACAGCTTTTTTCCTTCGATGCAAATATCACCGCTGTCTGCCTCATCAATGCCGCCGATGATGTTCAGAAGTGTGCTCTTGCCTGAACCGGAAGGTCCGAGCAGTACGCAGAACTTCCCCTTTTCCACTGACATGGAAATGCCTTTCAGCACTTCTGTTTTATTTTCTTCCGTCCCGTAGGACTTCCTGATATCACGCAGTTCCAGAAACATATTGCCCTCACAGTTAGTTAATCTTAACTAATTATATACGTTTGCTGGATGTTGGCAACAAAAAAAGAACCTGATGATACAGGTTCTTACTTCAGTCTTCTGCCGCCGTCAATCGTGAAGATTGATCCGGTTGCGTGATCGCTGAATGTTTCAATGATTGTTCTGGCGTATTCGCCGATTTCCTCAGCTTCGCCGATCCAGCCGAGCGGAATGTTCTTCCGCACATGCGCGCTCTTTTCCGGATCATCCATCCAGGAAGCGTTCATCGGCGTTCTCACAGCGCCATAGCTGATGCCGTTGACGGTGATTCCTTTCTCGCTGAGGGCAAGCGCTGCTTCTTTTGTCAGGATGGCAATGCCTGCCTTGGATGCATCATAGCCGAACTTATTCAGACGCGGCTGTTCGTAGTGCACGGAAAGCATGTTCAGGATCGTGGATCCCTTTTCCATGACTTCTGACATCACGGACATCATGATAAATGTTCCGTTCAGATTGATATCCACAACTCTCCGGAAATCCCTGACGGTTGTCTCCGCGAACGGGGCTTCTGTCTGCAGAGCAGCGTTGTTCACAACGATATCGATCCTGCCGTATTCTTTCATGGCAGCTTCTCTCAGTGCTCTGACCTGTTCCTCATCACTGATATCTGTTCTGACAAACAGACCATCCAGCTCTTCAGCTGTCTTTCTGCCTTCCGCTTCATTGATATCCGCAATGACAATGTGACAGCCGGCCTGTTTCAGAGCTTCGGCACATGCCTTTCCGATACCCATCGCACTGCCGGTGATGACTGCGGTCTTTCCTTTCAGTTCCATATCCGTTTCTTATCTGTCCTCCCGGAATGTAACCCAGCCGTTTCCGTTGTCCGCAACCCATTCATTCTCGCCGATCTTGTACCAGGTAAATCCTTCTGTCTTCTTTGTTTCGGTAACGGTGTATGTCTTTCCCTTTTCGGCAATGCGGAGAATGTTCTTGTCATTGGATGTTGTCGGCTCAGAGCGTACGCGCAGGTTGCCGGCATTGATCGTCAGTGTTCCGGTTCTGGAAACATGGTGTTCCTCTGTGCCCGGTGTCGCGGTTGCCTCAGGAGACGGTGACGGTGTCACTGCCGCATCCGGTGAAGCGGAGGCTTCCGGGGATGGCGAAGGTGTCACAGCTGCCTCAGGCGAAGGTGATACAGCGGTATCCGGTGTCTTGGAAGGATCTGCGGTTTCGGAAGAATCCGGTGTCGGCGTCACTTCCGCCGCAGGTGTCTCAGCCGGTTTGTTTCCGCCGGAGAACAATCCTTTCAGAAGCAGGAACAGTCCCATCAGGATCAGAATTCCCACAATGATCACGAGTGCCAGTCTCAGCACATTGATTTTCCTTTTCGGTTGATTTGTCATGGTCTTACTCCTGTTTTCTATTACCGGTTCCGCCGCTTTTACAGCAGGTTCTGCAGGTTTCGGTTTTATGCCTGCCGGATTGAGCTGTTCCAGATTTGCGATGAATGTCCCGAGCGGCATTTCCTTGCGGATATCCGTCTTGGCTTTATGAAGCAGGATCTTTGTGTCCGCTTCGCTTAATGACAGCTCTTTCGCTGTCTCTTCAACAGTTTTATGAGCGTAGAAGTGCAGAGCAGCTGCGCTTCTTTCCGAAGCCGGCAGAGTATCCATGACGTGCAGGACGCCGACACGGATATCTTCCGGATCATACGGCACGGATGCGTTTGGATCGATCGTTTCATCCTCATCGCTGTAGGCACCGTCCTTTTCACCGGCATAGACCGGCAGGTTCAGATGCAGGGCTTCCGCAGCTGTGAGTGTTCTCATCCATTTTACGAGATCGCCGCTCTCTGCGCCTTCCTTCATCTTCTCCAGGATCGTCCGCATGGAAGCCTGCACGCAGCTTCTTGCGGTTTCTCTGTCACCGATGAACAGGCGGGTGACGAAATACATCTCGCCGGTATATTCTTTCATGATGCGGTTAACGGCATCCCTGTCGCCTGAGGCGGCCTGTTCTGCCAGCGCAGTCAGTTCTTTCTTTCGGTCAGATTCCGACATTGATTCTCACACCCTTCCGGATCAGTTCTTCAGACTCTGAATCGGTGACGGAATTCTTCCGCCCCTGTTAATCATAACACCCGGAGAAGCTTTTTCGACAGGCATTACCGGGCCCTCGCCGAGCAGACCGCCGAAAACAAGGCGTTCTCCGGCTTCTTTTCCGATTGCCGGAATCAGACGGCAGGCTGTTGTCTTGGAGTTGATCATTCCGATGGCAGCCTCGTCCGCGATAATGGCGGAAAGCGTCTCCGCTGTGGTATCTCCGGGAACGATGATCATATCCAGACCGACGGAACAGACGGCTGTCATCGCTTCCAGCTTTTCAATCTTCAATACGCCTTTTTCCGCTGCCGCGATCATGCCCGCATCCTCGGATACAGGAATGAATGCACCGGAAAGGCCGCCGACGCTGCTGGAGGCCATGATGCCTCCTTTTTTGACCGCGTCGTTTAACATCGCAAGACACGCCGTTGTGCCGGGTCCGCCGCATGTCTCCAGTCCGACTTCTTCCAGGATCTGGGCAACGGAGTCACCGACTGCAGGTGTCGGGGCAAGGGAAAGGTCCACGATGCCGAACGGCACATTCAGTCTTCTGGCAGCTTCCTGGCCGACCAGCTGTCCCATACGTGTTACCTTAAAGGCTGTCTTCTTGATGATTTCCGCGATCTGATCCATGGTCGCTTCCGGCCCTGCCTGTCTGACGGCATTGCGCACAACGCCAGGCCCGGAGACACCGACGTTGATGACGACGTCCGGTTCGGAGATGCCATGGAATGCGCCTGCCATGAACGGATTGTCTTCCACGGCATTGCAGAAAACAACCAGCTTGGCTGCGCCGAAGCAGTTGGCATCCTTTGTCAGTTCCGCGGCTTTTCTGACGGTCTGTCCCATCAGCTTTACGGCATCCATGTTAATACCGGCTTTGGTGGATCCGATATTGACGGAGGAACAGACAATATCCGTGCATGCCAGAGCTTCCGGAATGGATTCAATCAGAAGTCTGTCGCCTTCTGTCATACCCTTCTGTACCAGTGCGGAATAGCCGCCGATGAAATTGACACCGGCAGCCTTGGCTGCTCTGTCGAGTGTCTTCGCGTATTTGACACAGTCTCCGCCGCTCACCGATGCGAGCAGTGAGATCGGTGTGACGGAGATTCTTTCGTTGATGATGGGAATGCCATATTCCCGGGAAATATCCCTGGCTGTGGATACAAGATCCTTCGCGGCATGTGTGATCTTCTGATAGATCTTTTCACAGGAGCGGTCAATGTCCGCATCCGCGCAGTCCAGCAGATTGATTCCCATTGTGACGGTACGGATATCGAGGCATTCCTCCTCGATCATCCGGATCGTTTCAAGTATGTTGTCTGATCTGATCGGCATCGCGTTCACCTCAGATCGTATGCATCGCATTGAAGATATCTTCATGCATGACGTGGATTTTCAGGTTCTGTTCTTCGCCCAGGGCTTCCAGTTCATCCGCCGCGGCACGGAAGTTGGCCTCATCATCCGGTACTTCGACGATCATGATCATCGTGAAGATGTCCTGCAGAACCTTCTGTGTCACATCCTCGATGTTGATAGATTTGCTGGCACAGTATGTAGCGACAAATGCCAGAATGCCTGTACGGTCTTTTCCGACAACCGAAATAACTGCTTTCATCGTATTTTCTCCTTCTTTATTGTGCTTCTTTCTGCAGGTCCTCAAGCGTCAGTCCGCAGTAATACAGTTCCATTTCAAAGTACTTCTTCACATCCTGAATGGTTTCCACTGTTGAGTCCTGGCAGGAGTCAGAAGCTGTCTGTGTTTTGAAATCATAGCTGCAGGCGTCCATCGTTCCGGTATCGCCGCGCCAGCTGTAGACGTAGCGGATCGTACGGCGGCTGTAGACAAACGTGCGGTTGGCGAAATCAATCCAGTATCCTTCCGTATCGTTGAAGGAAGAGGAAAGCGTGCCGTCTTCCTGCACTTCGTAGTTCAGACGGGATACCAGACGTCTGCGGAATGTTTCCGTCACCGTGTCAGCCGGCTCATCGTTCTCATCCAGCGGCTTGATTGAATCCGGATCCACATCCGCGTAATTGACAAAGGCAGACTGTGCCTTCTTGTCCTCGTCGCTGATTGTCACGGCAGTCTTTCCGATATCCGTGTAATTCAGAGAACTCTCATATTTGATCGCAACGGTTTCCCCATCCTGGACGTAGGACATGTCAAAGGAAGCTGTCTCACGTGTCAGATGACCTTCCTCATCAAAGGTATCCGTGATCCTTCCGTCTTTCATGATGAAGCCTTCCGCTTCATTCAGACCGTAGATATCATAGCGGGAAAGGAACACGTTTTTAGCACCATCCGCCGTGAGATCCAGGGAATACGTATTGTCCTGACGGTCGATGCCGTCAAGATCTGCCTCTGTATAGGCATAGGCTGTCTGCGGCACCAGCATCAGCGCTTTGACATTGGCAGCTGACATATCCTCATAGAATGTGACGTTGTTGTAGTTGAAATACAGCCTGCCGCCGTAATACCAGCCTTCCTGTTCAAACTGCATCCCGTTGGAATTCATATACTGCTTGAGATGAATGGTATCTTTGTCGTCATATGAAAGAACACCGTCCATCGCGTAAATATTCCTGGACTGGTCGCTGAAGCCCATCGTATAGGAACAGCGCACGCTCATTGCGGCAGAAGGAGCACTCTTCTGTCCTTTCACAGCTGTGCTGTATGCCGCAAGCGGATCTGTATCTGTCTGCGGTGTTTCTGAAGGCAGAGGTTCCGCGCTCTCCTGCGGCACAGCTGCGTTACAGCCGCAGCGCATAAGAAAAACTGCCATAAGTGTATGTTTCATCTTCATGGACACTATTATAGCAGTTTTGTACTGTCTTCATGGTACAAGAATGAGCGGAATCATCGCTTCTGATGCCATTCCGCCGGCATGGCTGCCATGCGTATCCTTGCCGCGGATGAAATCCAGCTGCAACGGTCCCAGCGCGATGGCAATGTAGTCACCGATGAATTCCTCAAAGCGGGGATGCGGCGTTCCTTTCCCGAACCATCCCTGTCTGATTACTTCATCATGATCCAGCAGAAGGAAGGCATTCCCGAATTTTTTATTGAAATATGTTCTGAAGGCTTCTTTCTTTTCCGGTTTGATGCAGAGACTGATGCATCTGGCCTCGACTGTCGGTGTCTGTGAGAGATAGGAACAGAACTCGTCATCATCATCGATCGCGTAATGACGAACTTCGACCTGGCTGTGATCGGCGATCACCAGCAGTCCGCAGTCTTCCGGCAATGCCTGCGCCATGCGTTCTGTTTCATGTTCGATGTTTTCCAGCACGCGCTTTGTGATGGATGAGAACGGACCGTTGACGTGCATGCACGTATCCAGCACATCCCAGTATGTATAGATCATGCGCACTTCCGGATTCTCGGCGGCACCGAGTGTTCTTTCCATCAGCTGATGATAGGTATGCGCGCCATCGTCACCAGCCCACTCTGGCCAGAAGGATCTTGCGCAGATGTTCTTCCGGTTCAGCTCATCGCAGATATAGGTGACCGGCAGTGCCTTCCATGCATGATCCGGATAGCTCTTTCCGGAATACTGTCCGGTATCGCGGAATAAGATCAGCTCATCGTTTATTTCCCGGAAATACTGGTTCCAGCCAAGCCATCCCGTTTCACACGGATACTTCCCGGTCAGGAAAGACGTTGTCGCGGCAGTGGTTGTCGGGGGAAAGACCGTTGTGATCTCTTTGACGGTATGGCGCATAAAGAAGCTCTGTTCCTTCAGATGACGTTTCATGATGGAAATGCCCATGCCGTCTACCAGAAGGGCAATCACACAGCGGAACTGGTGTTCCCTCAGCCATGCGGAAACTGCCGGATCACAGTCTGCGCTGTGCTCCAGCCCGTAGTAGTCCCGTATCGCAGCACTGACTTCCAGGATGCCGCCGTAGGATTCTGGCTTCATGAATGACTCTCTTTCTCCGTATCTTCCACGGGTTTTCTGCCCTCATTATAAAGGAATGTTGTTTCCAGACAACAAAAAAATCCTGCCCCATGCAGGACAGGATCATTAGTTTTGCTTATACAAGCTCGATGAATGCCATCGGTGCGCCATCGCCGCGGCGTGTGCCGGTCTTGATGACACGAGTGTATCCGCCTTTGCGGTCAGCGTACTTCGGAGCAACTTCGTCAAACAGTTTCTTCAGAACTGTCTGCTCTGTCTTCTCATCTGTAACGTGACGCAGATAAGCAGCTGCCTGACGGCGTGCTGCCAGATCACCCTTCTTGCCGAGTGTGATCAGTTCGTCAACAACGGATCTCATATCTTTTGCCTTAGCTTCAGTTGTCTCAACTCTGCCGTAGAGAATTACGGAAGTAGCGAGGTTTCTGAGCATAGCTTTACGATGGTCGGCTGTTCTGCCGAATTTACGATTCCACATTATTCGTTCCTCCTGTTAATCAAAGGACTTGAATCCCATGTTGAGTTCGATGAGTTTGTCCTTTACCTCTTTCAGAGATTTCTTTCCGAGGTTACGTACTCTCATCATCTCATCCTCGGTCTTCTGTGTCAGTTCTTCGACTGTCTGAATGCCTGCGCGCTTCAGGCAGTTATAGGAACGTACTGACAGATCGAGATCTTCGATCATCAGCTGCTGTCCCTTGTTCGGCTGTTCTGTGCTGCCTTCCATCAGTACATCTTCCATTGCCAGGACATCTTCATTGATTCCGGCAACGATATCCAGATGATCGATCAGGATCTTGGCGGCCATAGCCAGAGCCTTCTGCGGAGTAATGGAACCGTTTGTCCATATTTCCATTGTCAGGCTGTCATATTTAACATCTTGTCCGACACGGGCAGGTTCAACATTGTATGCGACCTTCTCGATCGGTGTGTAGATTGAATCGGTGAATACAGTTCCGATTCCCTGAGAGCTGCCCTGATTTCTCTGCTTGTTGATATCAGCGCTGATGTATCCGCGGCCGTTCTTTGCCTTCAGTTCCATTTCAAGGCTGACACCCTGTTCCAGATGGGCAATTTCCAGATCTTTGTTCAGAATCTCTACCTGTGCAGGGCAGATGATATCACCTGCTGTGACAGTGCAGGGTCCCTTTGCGGAGATCTGCAGATTGTATACATCATCGTCTTCAATTGTCATGATCAGCTGCTTCAGCTGAAGAATGATCATGGAGACATCTTCTCTCACACCGGGAATCGATGTGAATTCATGGTATACGCCATCAACCTTGATGGAGAATACCGCTGCACCCGGAAGGGATGACAGTAAAACTCTGCGGAGAGCATTCCCGATCGTTGTACCAAAACCTCTCTCTAACGGAGAAAGAACAAACTTACCGTAGTTTTCAGATTCTTCGTAGTTCTGAACTTCAAAAGCGGCGCGTTCAAATTTCTGCATACAGCAATCCTCCCTTCAATTTAATTAACCGCGCGGTCTCTTCGGCGGACGGCATCCATTGTGGGGGATCGGTGTTACATCGTTGATGGCTGTAACAGTCAGGCCTGCAGTCTGCAGTGCACGGACAGCTGCTTCACGTCCTGCGCCCGGACCCTTGACGTTGACTTCAACAGTCTTCATACCCTGCTGGATGG
>ONSK01000105.1 GCA_900320455.1 uncultured Erysipelotrichaceae bacterium
CATAAAATTTGACAAAAATTCCAACAAAAAACGCGATGATTACTCGCGTTATTCAATATCGATGATTTTTGAACTGTCAAACTCCCGACAATATATTCAGAACCAATATACAAAAGAATAATACTTTCTATATTTCGCCATTCATCCCGTGCCTGAAGGCACGAGCTTTCTGGACGGTTTTCTTAGTAAAATCTTTGTAAAACCAGAACAGATGCTATAATTCTGACGATGACAAAAAAGATTACATTTTATTATGTCCGCCATGGCAGGACAGTTTATAACCGCGAAGGCATCATGCAGGGACAGGTGGATTCCCCGCTTACGGAAGAAGGAATCCCCGTTCTGAAAGAAACGGCAGAGGCATTAAGAGACATACCCTTTGTGAGATGTTATTCATCCCCGCTGTACCGCGCTGTGCATACCGCCAAGATCATCACGGAAGGACGTGACATTGTCATTGAACCGGTGGAAGATCTGATTGAAATGAACTTCGGAAGGATCGACGGCAAGCCGCACAGAGAACACCGCACAGCCATGCTTATATGCCACGCGCTGGACAATTTCCGTCCCATCGGCGGTGATTCTGCAGGTGATATGAAGAAGCGGGCACGCAGGGCAATGAACACAATTGTCGATAAATGCAGTGACGGCGATCATATTCTTCTTACAGGACACGGCAGCTATTACCGTTATCTGATCAGGGAACTGTTTCACAAAAGCAGACTTGGTCTGAAAAAAGATCCCTTATGGAACGGTGTGGGCAACGGATCGATCAGTGTCTTTACATACAATGACGGAACATGGAATCTGATCTGTTATCCCCTTTCCGCTTCTGAATTCATAAAGACAACGCCCAGATAAAAGGTACGCGTTTCAGCGTACCTTTTTCAAATCTCTCTTCACTGTGATGACTTCATCCGTGCGGCTGACTTCCTTAAAACCGTGTCTGAGAAACATGGACAGAGCGGGATTATCCGCCGCGATCGTATCGTACAGATCTTCGATGCCGTTTTCTGCCGCAGCTTTGGAAAGAAGCTCGAGTGCTTCAGAACCAAGGCTTCTGTTTCTGAACGGCGCGTAAATAATGATATCCGCAAGGTACATATTGTTTTCAGAATCATAGTGATACGCTGCCTCACCCGCAAAGCTGCCGTGTTCATCGATCACATACCGGTAGAACCGTTTTCCTTCGTGATGAATGATCCAGTGATCATACCATTCCTTCCATTGTTCTTCTTCAAAGGAAACCGTTCCTCCCCAGGCATGGTTGTATGACATTGTCTCCGGATCCCCCAGCAATGTTCTGCGAAAGGCAAGATCCTGATATGCCGGAATGTAAAAGTCTGTCATATCTGCGCAGTACCTCCTGCTGTTTCAGTTCTTCGGAATGGAAGTATTGATTTCTTTCTGGATGCTTTCAAGCAGTGACTGATTGCCTTTTTCCGAAAGATGAATGCCATCCGGAGACATGGATTCATGGTTCTTCTCGAAGCTGATGAGATGAATACTGTCTGACTGTATCTGACGGTCAGCGGCGCAGATATATACATTGCGTTCCCCGCATAATGACACCAGATCTTTCCATTCCTCTTCCGTGATTTCAGCGGAAGCGTCCATCAGGAAGACCGTATTGTATGCAAGCGTGTTGTCATCTGTTTTCTTTCTGATTGTTTCCTTCAGTGAGGCATATGTATATTCCGGATCCATCAGGTATTCCCCGTCCGGATATATTCCGATCAGATCTTCATAGAGACCTGCCAGAAGATCATTTCCGATGAATGTAATCTTCTGTTTTTCTTTTTCTTCGTGCTCTTTGATGATTTCTTCTTTCTTCTCACGGAATTCCTTCAGATATTCCTGATAGATGGCATCGTAAATCGTCTGGGCATAGACCTTACAGCCGGTGACAGTCGGATGTACTTTGTCGGAGATGACGTACTTGGGATGTTCGTTGATCACACTGACCCAGTCGATGATGATCAGATTGTCATATCTCTCTGTCATTGCCTCAAGAGCAGGATTGAAATTGTTATAGTCCGGATGTGTGGCATTGAGCCAGAAGACCTTCCGGTCGCCGATGGCTTCCATCAGCTGATCTTCCACTTTCACATTTGTCTTTCCGTTGGTGCCAAGGCACAGGACAACGATATCCGCAAGCAGTCCCTGATTCTTCAGTTCTTTGATGGCTGTGACTCCCGCGGCTTCTGTGCGGTTGACGACACCGTCAAAGTAGCCGTTGGGGAATACCTTGTTCAGATCTCTGACTGCCAGTTCCATGATGGAATCACCGATGCCTGTC
The DNA here is from genome assembly GCA_900320455.1 of uncultured Erysipelotrichaceae bacterium. Classification (GTDB taxonomy): domain Bacteria; phylum Bacillota_I; class Bacilli_A; order Erysipelotrichales; family Erysipelotrichaceae; genus Bulleidia. Next base: position 2,300 of record ONSK01000105.1, read on the forward strand.
ACTCTGAGATTGGTGACGATTTCCTTCAAACCTTCCTCATCCCTGTCCATATCCTGCAATACGGCTGCCCAGGCATCTTCTTCATTCTTCACCAATTCACGGTATTGTTTCTGCCGTTCCTCAATCAGCTTTCTGTTTGCGTTCAGATCTTCTTCCAGCTGTTTCATTTCTTCCGTATGATCTTCTGCCTGCAGGTATCTGTAAGATCCAAACAATGAAACACACGCAAGACATCCGGCACAGGCGTATTTCACCATTCTCAATGAATCTTTCTTTCTGACATGCAGGGAGATATGAAGAAGATACGCACAGAGAAGCGTCAGTACAATCGTCAGAAGGATCCTGTTCATATCTGTCATCTCCTTCATCTGAAGCAGATAGATGACTGGATACTGGACAAGATAGATCTCATAACTGCAGGAAGAGATCCATGTGATGATTGGATTCAATACTGTCTGTCTCTCCTTCAGAGAGATGCCGCAGCTGATCATACGCATGGCAATCACGGTGATGCCAAGCATTGCCCA
>ONSK01000113.1 GCA_900320455.1 uncultured Erysipelotrichaceae bacterium
AGCTACGGCTACCTGGCAGGACCGTATGTCCGTGACAAGGACGCAGTCATCGGCTCCATGCTGATCTGCGAAATGGCAGCTTACTACCGTTCCATCGGTTCCTCCATCAAGCAGCGTCTGGAAGAAATCTATGCCCAGTACGGCCGTTACCTGAACAAGGTTGACAGCTTCGAGTTCCCGGGACTTTCCGGAATGGACAAGATGAACGGCATTATGGCCGGACTTCGCGCAGAAGCACCGAAGGAATTCGCAGGCAAGGCAGTTGTCAAGGTAACTGACTACACAAAGCCGGAAGAAACAGGACTGCCGAAGGCAAATGTACTGATCTATGAACTGGAAGACGGTGCGACAGTCATCGTTCGTCCTTCCGGAACAGAGCCGAAGATCAAGACATACTTCACAACGCTCGGCAAGGATCTGGCAGAAGCACAGGCTGAGAAAGACGCTCTGGCTGAAGCCATGAAACCGATTCTTTCCTGATAGATATTACGGATTGAGGAGATTCTGAAAAGGATCTCCTTTTTTTCATACAAAGGTGTCTGATTGTAAGAAAAGACGTTTTGAAAAAAGATGATTTTTTCATTTGCTTCATATAATATATATGTGCATTTTGATATAAACTTTCTGCGGGAGAGAATACATATATGAACAGAGACAAGATCGTGGAGGAATTTCACCAGGGCAGTGCCACGAACGCATACAGGCTTTTCGGCGCGCATTTTGTGAAGGAAAATGTAAACGGTGTACGCTTTACCGTATATGCGCCGCATGCCAGAAACGTCAGTGTGATCGGCTCTTTTACAAACTGGGAAGAGTCACCGGTGCGGATGGAACGCACGGAATTCAAGGGAATCTGGAGTGTCTTCATTCCCGGCGTGGAGGAGTGGAGCTCCTACCGCTACAGGATCGAAGACAGAAACGGCAAATGCTTCAACAAGTCAGATCCCTATGCCTTCTACAGCGAGACAAGACCGGAAACAGCTTCCAAGACATACAATTTGAATCACATCAAATGGTCTGACGGAACATGGATGAAGAAGAGGACGAGAAACTTTGACAGACCTCTGAACATCTATGAGATCTACGCCGGCGGCTGGATGCATAACGGCGCATATCCTTATACATATGAAATGATGGAACAGAACCTGATTCCCTATATCAAGGAACATGGTTTTACCCATATTGAACTGATGCCTCTGAATGAATATCCGTTTGACGGATCCTGGGGCTATCAGGCAAGCGGCTATTTTTCACTGACATCAAGATACGGCAATCCGACGGAATTCGCCTCATTCGTGAACGCATGCCACAAGGCCGGCATCGGCCTGATCATGGATATGGTGCCTGTGCATTTCGTCAAGGATGATTTCGGACTGCGGTATTTTGACGGCGAAGCGCTGTATGAATACACCGACAGAGAGAATGCGGAATCACAGTGGGGTACAATGAACTTCAATCTGTGGAATGAAGAAGTCCGTTCCTTCCTGATTTCGGCAGCTGCCTTCTGGTGCGATGTATATCATATGGACGGTATCCGTATCGACGCCGTGTCCAATCTGATCTACTGGGCAGGCAACAGCAACCGCGGCACAAATGAGGGATCTCTGAATTTCGTCAAGAGAATGAACTATCTCATCCACAGGGATTATCCGGAAGTCATGCTGATTGCGGAAGACAGTTCCGACTACCCGAAGGTGACTGCCTCCACACTGGACGGAGGTCTCGGCTTTGACTATAAATGGGATCTCGGCTGGATGAACGACACGCTCAAGTATTACGCGACAGATCCTCTTTACAGAACATACGAACACAACAAGATGACATTCTCAATGGCATATTTCTACAGCGAGCGCTTCCTGCTTCCGCTCAGCCACGATGAAAATGTGCATGGAAAGAAGACAATCATCGACAGAATCTTCGGCGATTATGATATGAAATTCTCCCAGGTGCGCAACCTGTATGCATACATGTTTGCCCATCCGGGAAAGAAGCTGAATTTCATGGGAAATGAAATTGCCTCATTCCGGGAATTTGATGAGAAGAAGGAACTGGACTGGTTCCTGCTGGACTATCCGCGCCATGACGCATTCCTGCGTTACTTCACAGATCTGAACCGCATTTACGCAAATCATCCGTGTCTGTATAAGTATGATTACGATTATCAGAAGGGCTTTCACTGGATCAACGCTGATAATAATAAACAAAGTATCTTTACTTTTTACCGAGAAGATGATAAAGAATACCTGTTATGTGTTTTGAACTGTATGCCTCATTCTTATGAGGAATACAATATCTATGTCCCGCAGGCCGGCACATATACCGAAATTCTCAATTCCGAGAAGGATATCTATGACGGCTGCAACATGTGCAACTTCCAGCCTGTGAAGTCCTGGAAGAACAGTGCACCGGCGGGAGAATTCAATGATTCCGTGACGATCAGAATCGCCCCATGGGCTGCGATCTGGCTGACATGTCCGAAGAAGAAAACGGCAAAGAAGGATAACAGATAACAGTAGTAGAAAGGCACAATACATGTTTAAGAACAAAGCTGAATTTAAGAAGGAATATACCAGACGCCTGGTTGAATCCTACGGAACAACAGTAGAACAGACACATCCGACAGAGAAATATCTCACTCTGGGAACGATGGTCCGTGACTACGCAAACGTCAACTGGAAGGATACAAAGCAGGCGGAAGAACAGAAGAAAGCCAAACAGGTCTATTACTTTTCCATGGAATTCCTGCTGGGAAGAATGCTGACAAGCAATCTGAAGAACCTCGGCATTTATGACATGGTCGTTGATGGACTGAAGGAACTCGGCATTGATTACGAGACACTTGCCCAGCTGGAGTCAGATCCGGGTCTTGGCAACGGCGGTCTCGGCAGACTTGCCGCATGTTTCATGGATTCCGCAGCGTCCGGCAATTATCCGGTCAACGGAAACTGCATCCGCTACCGTGCCGGTCTGTTCAGACAGCTGATCAATAAAAAAGGCGAGCAGGTGGAAATGCCTGACATGTGGATGTACTACGGCAACCCGTGGGAAGTCCGCAAGCCGAAACATGCCGTTGATGTCAAGTTCTACGGCAACCTCGAAGTTTCCTATGATGAAAAGGGAGACATGCACTTCTCCCTGGTACATGCCACACACATCAATGCCGTACCGTATGATATGGCAATGATCGGCAGCGATACAAAGATGGTTAACACGCTGCGTCTGTGGTCCGCTGAGCCGGCTGAGAATTCACCGCGCGGCGTTGACTACCGCAGATACCTTTCCGAAGTAGATGACATCTGCCTGAACGTCTATCCGGACGACAGCACGGAACAGGGCAAGTTCCTCCGTCTGAAGCAGCAGTACTTCTTCGTCTGCGCAGGCATCAACAGCATCATCGATGCGCATATGAAGACATACAAGAGACTGGACAACCTCGGCAAGAAGGTCGCTGTTCAGCTCAATGATACCCATCCGGTTCTGGCAATTCCCGAACTGATGAGAGTGCTGATGGATGACTACGGATACCAGTGGGATGAAGCTTCCCGCATCACTTCCGAAGTCATGGCTTATACAAACCACACCGTCATGTCCGAAGCGCTTGAAAAGTGGCCGACACGCTATATCAGAGAACTGCTTCCCCGTATCTATATGATCATCGAGGAAATCGACAGACGCTTCTGCCAGTATGTCAGAACAACATTCCCGGATGATCCGGCAATGATCGACCGTGTCAGAATCATCAAGGATGATCAGGTTCATATGGCAAACCTCGCCATCATCGGCAGCCACAGCGTCAACGGTGTTGCGGCGATCCACAGCGAGATCCTGAAGAACGATCTGTTCCGTGATTACTACAGACTGTTCCCGGAGCGTTTCTCCAACAAGACAAACGGCATCACCCACAGAAGATGGATGCTTTACAGCAACCCGCAGCTGAAGGCACTGCTCGACAGAAAGATCGGCAGGTCCTACGAAACCGATTACCGCGATTTCGAGGAACTGATGAAATACGTCGACAATCCTTCCGTGCAGGACGCATTCCTGGCAGTCAAGCAGGAACGCAAGGAAATCCTGGCGGATTACATTGAAGACAGAATGGGCATCAGCCTGAATCCGGAATCCATCTTTGATACACAGGCCAAGCGTCTGCACGCGTACAAGAGACAGCTGCTGAATATCATGCACGTCATCTACCGCTACCAGCGCATCAAGTCTGATCCGGAATACAGAATGACTCCGCATACATATCTGTTCGCAGCGAAGGCCGCAAGCAGCTACGCATTTGCCAAGAAGGTCATCAAGCTGATCAACCGCGTTGCCAACGTTGTCAACAACGATCCGGATGTCAAGGACATGATGAAGGTCGTCTTCCTGCCGAACTACAATGTTTCCATGTCAGAAGTTCTCGTTCCGGGTACGGATGTATCCGAGCAGATCAGTACAGCCGGCAAGGAAGCTTCCGGTACCGGAAATATGAAGTTTATGATGAACGGTGCCGTGACACTGGGCACAATGGACGGCGCGAACGTTGAGATCGACGAGCGTGTCGGAAGAGACAACGACGTCATCTTCGGCATGACAGTAGAGCAGGTCAATGAGCTGCGCTACTACTACAATGCGAGAGAGTATTATAACAACGACGAACGCATCAGAAACGTCATGAATACATTCATCAATCCGGTGTGGGATGCCGATCCGAACGAATTCCGCATCATCTATGATGAACTTCTCATGAAGAATGACGAATTCTTCGTCCTGGCTGACTTCGATTCCTATGTAAAGGCACAGGAAGAGATCGAAAGACTGTATCAGGACCGCCGGGCATGGGCAAAGATGTGTCTGGTAAACATCGCAAAGAGCGGCTATTTCTCCAGTGACAGAACGATTGAGGAATACGCAAAGGAAATCTGGAAAGTCAAACCGCTTGATATCTGATAAAATAGAAGGGCACTTTCATGTGCCCTTTTGCGTTTTTCTGTAGAGGAGGTATCACGATGGCTTCAATGAATGCATATCTGGATGATTTCGGAAAGATAACAGTCTGGGTCAACCGGAACTTTTACGGCGGAAAGACAGACTGGTTCTGTATCACCGGAGACCATGGATTCAGCATTGACCTGGTAATCACCGGTATTGAGGAACATGCGGACATGATCCGCTATGATATGACATCTCCGATTCTGGATTTCGGAACATCCTATATGGTGCGTGAACAGCACGGACTGAGTGTTCCTCTGGAATGGCGCATGATCGTCAATACAAAGCAGTTCAGTGAACGCTTCACATATGAGGGAAATGACCTGGGATCCACGTATCATCCCAGCTATACGGATTTTGCCTTATGGGCGCCGACGGCTGTCACTGTCACGCTGCGCATCCGCTCGGGACGCAGGCTGATGGCATTCCCGATGCTCAGAGGAGACAAGGGCGTCTGGCGCATCCGTGTCAACGGCGATCACCGCCACGCGACATATACATACCTGATTGAAAGAAACGGTGTGATCACCGAGAGCCTCGATCCGTATGCGTATTCCTCCACTGCCAACGGCAGAGAGAGCGCAGTCATTGATCTTGAGGCTGTCAGAAGCATCAAAGACTATCCGGTCAGCGGTTCTCCGTATGAGACAGACGCTGTCATCTATGAGGCAAATGTCAGGGATATGACATCCAATGCCAGTACCGGAACAAAGACACACGGCAAATTTGTATCCCTGACGGAAGAAGGAACTTCCTTCCGGGAAATGCCGACAGGTCTTTCCTATCTGAAATCACTGGGTGTGACGCACATCCAGCTGATGCCGGTGATGGATTTCAGCACCGTGGAGGAATTCCATCCGGAGAAGAATTACAACTGGGGCTATGACCCGATGCAGTATCTGACACCGGAAGGAAGCTATTCCACCGATCCTGACAATCCCTACTCCCGTGTGACAGAGCTGCGCCGTCTTGTCTGCGCGATCCACAAGCAGGGACTGAAGGTCAACCTGGACGTTGTATTCAATCATATCTATGACATGGGAACATCGCCCTTTGAAGCGATTCTTCCGTACTACTATTTCCGCTACAATGAAAGAGGATATCTCTCCAACGGTTCATACTGCGGCAATGACATTGCCTCGGAGAAGCCGATGGTGCGCAAATATATCATCGATACGATCCGCTCACTGATGACAATCTATGGTGTTGACGGCTTCCGTTTTGATCTGATGGGTATTCTCGATGTCGATACGATGAACCAGATCCGCACTGCCGCAAGAAGGATCAAGGCGAATGCCATGATCTACGGCGAAGGGTGGGATATGCCTACGGTTCTGGATGGTTCCAGGAAGGCAACCATCATGAATCAGAACCAGATGCCGGGCATCGGTCACTTCAACGATTACTTCCGTGATGTCGTCAAGGGAAAGACATCCGATGATCAGAAATATGACAGAGGATATGTGACCGGAGATACCGGACAGAGCTTCAATATGCTGGGAGCTCTCAGCGGCAGCGTTCTGTCCCAGTACTGCCGCCGCTTTGAATCCCCGTGCCAGTCCATCAACGCGCTGGAAACGCATGATAACAACACGATCTGGGACAAGATGCACTTCTGCTGCGGCAATGAGGACAGAAATACCAGAATGAAGCGCCAGAAGATGCTGATCGCGGCAACGATGGTCGCCCAGGGTGTTCCGTTTATCCATGCCGGCATGGAATACTGCGGCACCAAGAATGACAATTCCAACTCCTATAACAGCGGTGATGAAATCAATCAGATGAACTGGCAGAGAGCGCTGCTGAACCGGGATGTTGTGGAATACACAAAGAAATGCATCGCGCTGCGCAAAAAGTACGCGGCATTCCGTCTTCATGACGCGAAGGAAATCGAGGAATCTCTGCATCTTTCTGTTTCCGAGGGAGGCGTTGTCTTCTACGATATCGAGAAGAACGATCCGAAAACAGAAACAGAATTTGTCAGAGTTATCATCAATCCGACATTTGACGGCAAATACTATACATTTGAACCCGGATGGCATCTTCTGCTGGACTATGACGGCAATGAGCGCGAGGAGCGGACAGCTTCGATCAGCGTTCCGCCGCTGAGTGTCATCGTCTGCGCAAGATGACGGGTTTCAGGAGGAAAAGAACATGAAGAAATACAGACTGATACCGAATCTGATGCTGAGCGCAGTCCTGGCAGCGTCCGCTGTTTCCCCTGTTCAGGCAGCCGGAAAGAGCCCTGCGGAATTTGATCAGTGGATGGAAGATGAATTCATTGAATCCATGGAAGATGATTACATGACCATGCACTATACGGTAAAGGATTACCGCAAGTTTGGCATTGAGAAGGGTGAGCTGACCGTCGGTGAAGCGGAAGACGCGGAAGATTACGCTGAAAACATCAAGGATGCCGAAGACACACTGAAGGAACTGGCAGAATTTGACTATGACGCTCTCAGCGATACACAGAAACATGATTACGATACGATCAAAAACTACGTGCAGCGCACGATGGAACTGAACCAGTATCCGCTGTTTGACTTCTACTTCCTGCCGACATCCGGCATCATTGACAATCTGCTGACAAACTTCACGGAATTTGTCTTTTATGAGAAAGAGGATATCGATGATTATCTTTCTGTTGTAAGCAGTGTTCCGAAGTATATCGATGAAGCGCTGGAAATCACAAAGACACAGGCAGCTTCCGGCTATTTTCTGACAGACAGCGCTCTGGACCAGACAAAGGAAGCGATTCAGCGCTTTACGTCCAAGACGGAAGACAATGAGCTGATCGTCATCTTCAACAAGAACGTGGATGCCTTCGAAGGTCTCAGCGATGCCGAAAAGGAAGCGTACAAAACCAAAAACAAAGATATTATCATCAACAGCTATATTCCCGCGTATCAGAAAGCCGCAAGGGAACTGGAAAGCCTGAGAGGTTCCAGAAAGAGCCAGAAGGGCGTTTCTGATCTGCCGCAGGGAAAAGAATACTATGAAGCTCTGGCAAAATTCAAAACAAGCACGGATCTGCCGGTGGAATCACTGCTTCAGATCTGTGATGATTATCTGACTGCCGTATTCCCTGAATTCTACATGTACGCATCCACAGCGGATGATTCCGTCTGGGACGCAAAGGTTTCCTTCACGGACCCGGAAGAGATCCTGAGCTACCTGCAGAAGAATCTCACAGAGGATTTCCCGGCCGGACCGGAAGTGACATTCAAGGCATCCTACCTGGATCCTTCTGTCGCAAATGACGGCATCGTGGCATATTATCTGAATCCGCCGATCGATGACATCAAGGACAATGTCATCCGCATCAACGGTTCCAAGGTTGAAGATGCCAACGCGATGTTTGAAACACTGGCGCATGAAGGCTTCCCGGGACACTGTTACCAGATCACATGGTTCATGAACACACAGCCGGCGCATCTGCGCAGTGTTCTGTCCAACATCGGCTATACCGAGGGATGGGCAATGTACACAGAGGACTGGTGCTGGTCTGTCAGCGGCCTGCGCGATGATGCCGCAAACCTCAGCCGTCTGAACACAGGCATCTCCTATGTTCTCAACGCAGCCGCCGATCTTGGCGTCAACGGCCTCGGCTGGGATGTGAACCAGCTTGCGAAGTGGATCGAGAAGAAGGGATTCAATTCCGAAATGGCTTCCGGACTGTATGACTTTGTCATCGATGATCCGGGCGTGATCCTTCCGTACGGCGTCGGCCTTGCGCAGTTCATGCGACTCAAGAGAAAGGCCGAGAAATATGAAGGATTCAATCTCAAGGCATTCAACGAAGTGCTGCTGAAATACGGTGACAGACCGTTTGAAATCGTTGAAAGCGACGTGGATGCCTATCTGAAATCACTGGGAGGAGATGTTCCTGAAACAACACCGACACCCGGAACAGACATCACACCGACGCCGGAGGTTACACCGCAGCCGGCAGATGATTCAGGTGAGAAATGGCTGCTGTACGGCGGCATCGGCGCGCTTGCGCTTGCGCTGGTGATCATCGTCCTGGCACTGAATACACACAGGAAAGCGAACCGCTGATCATGCATAAGAACAGCTGGACGCCATGGCTTCAGAATGAATGGAGCCAGCCGTATTTCAAAACACTGGCTGCCTTTGTGCATGAGGAATATGAAACAAGAGCAGTCTACCCGCCGAAACAGCTCGTGTTCTCAGCCTTTGAGAACTGCGATCTTCCGGATGTGAGAGTTGTCATCCTCGGCCAGGATCCCTACCATCAGAAGGGACAGGCCCACGGCATGTGCTTCTCGGTCAATCCGGGCGTGCAGATTCCGCCGAGCCTGATGAATATCTACAAGGAACTTCATGAAGAACTCGGCTGTTATATGCCTGACAACGGATATCTGATGCCATGGGCAAAGCAGGGCGTATTTCTTCTGAATACCGTGCTCACTGTCAGGGACTCCAGTCCCAAATCCCATGCCGGCAAAGGCTGGGAGGTATTCACCGATCATGCGATTCAGAAGGTCAGCGCTTCTGATCAGCCTGTTGTATTCCTGCTGTGGGGCAGAGATGCACGCTCCAAGGCACAGATGATCGACCGCTCCAGACATCTTGTTCTGGAAGCTGCCCATCCTTCACCTCTTTCTGCTTACAACGGTTTCTTCGGCTGCGGACATTTCAAAACCGCCAACGCGTTTCTGAAAGACAATGGCAGAGGAGAGATCAGCTGGCAGATTCCGAATCTTATGAACACCCGGTAAAATCCGGGTTTTTGAAAGGAACAGAATGAGCGAAATACGCGATATTGAATGGGTGATGCGAAGGAAGAACAGAAGGCACGGTCTTGAACCAATCAAGGCTGCCCTGCATGAGATTTCCGATCCCCAGGATACACTGAGAACCGTGCATATTGCCGGCACCAACGGAAAAGGATCAACGGTGAACTATCTGCGCGCTCTGCTGGAAGCTGCGGGATACACAACCGGAACATTCACTTCACCTCATCTTGTGCATCACTGCGACAGGATCCGCATCAACGGAAAATGGATTCCGGAAGAAACATTTCTGAACTATCTCAGAGAGGATATGCCGCTGATTGAAAAGTATGATCTCGGCATGTTTGAAATCGATACGCTGATCTCACTGCAGTGGTTCAGGGATATGAAGGCTGATATCATCCTGATGGAAACAGGACTCGGAGGCAGACTCGACAACACCAATGTATTCAGACATCCTGAGCTGAATATCATCACGACCATTGCTTATGATCATACCGATATCCTCGGTGAGAGAATCCAGCAGATTGCCTTTGAAAAAGCAGGCATCATCATGCCTGGCAGCAGATGCGTCTGCGGCAGACTGAATCAGCACGCGATGAACGTCATCCGCCGTGCGGCTTCCCGCAGGCATGCCCGTCTCAGCACGGTCAGACCATACCGCAGTCTTGCCGGAAACCGCTTTGCGTACCGTGATCAGACATATGAGATCCAGGGAGCGCAGTATCAGAAGAACAATGCCGCGCTTGCTCTGGAAGCGGCATATCTGCTGGGCGTTGATATCAAAAGCGAAGCTTCAGTCAATGCAATAAAAAATGCCTGCTGGGCAGGCCGGTATGAAACGGTGAGAGAACATCCTCATGTCATCCTTGACGGTGCCCACAATGAAGAAGGAATGCGGGCATTGTGCGAAACGCTGAAGCATGCGGAAAGGCCTGTGACCGCAGTGTTCAGCGCGCTTGCGGACAAGCCGGAGAGGAAGATGGCAAAGATGCTTCTGCGTTCTGCGGATCATCTGATCCTGACGCATTTCGCAAATGCGAGAGCGGATGCGGAAGCGCTGCGGATGGATGGCGCGGTGACAATCGACAGCTGGAAGGATGCGGTGGATGAAGCGCTTCAGACAGAAGAAGGGACAGTTGTCATCACCGGATCGCTGTATTTTATTTCTCTGGTGAGAGAATATCTGTTAAAAGACGATAGAAACGAAGCGGAATCCCGGTAAATTTACGGATTCCGTTTTAATTTAAGGCTTTCCTGTCGTATAATAAATTCAGATTCAAAAGTATTTGCAGGAGGCAAAGATAATGAGAGCTAATACTATGGCGGCCATGATCCTTGCAGGCGGAAGAGGTACCCGTCTTTTGGACCTGACCAAAAAAGTCGCTAAACCGGCAGTTCACTTCGGTGGAAAATACCGTATTATCGACTTCCCACTCAGCAACTGTGCTAACTCAGGAATTTCCACAGTAGGTGTCCTGACACAGTATGAGTCTGTTCTTTTAAATGCGTATGTTGCCAAGGACCAGTTCTGGGGTCTTGACACAAACGACGGCGGCGTTTATGTTCTGACACCGCGTGAAAGAGACCAGAAAGGTTTCGAAGTTTACAGAGGAACAGCAGACGCTATCACACAGAACATTGATTTCCTTGATCAGGTTGACCCTGAATATGTTCTGATTCTGTCTGGTGACCACATCTACAAGATGAACTATGACAAGATGCTGAAGTATCATCAGGAAAAGCAGGCTGACGCTACGATCGCTGTTCTTGAAGTTTCCCTCAAGGAAGCAACAAGATTCGGCATCATGAACTGTGATGAAGATGACATGATCTATGAATTCGAGGAGAAGCCGGCTCATCCGAAATCAACACTCGCATCCATGGGTATCTACATCTTCACTTACAAGACACTGAGAAAGTATCTGCTTGCGGATGACAAGAATGAGAAGTCCGATCACGACTTCGGTAAAGACATTATCCCGGCATATCTGAATGACAACAGAAAGCTCGCGGCTTACCGCTTCAAGGGATACTGGAAGGATGTAGGAACTGTTGATTCACTCTGGGAATCCAATATGGATCTGCTCAAGCATGACAATGAACTGAACCTCGGAGATGACACCTGGAAGATCTATACAGAAGATGTCAACGCTCTGCCGCAGTTCATCGGTGAAGAAGCAAAGATCGACAACTCTTATATCACACAGGGAAGCGTTGTTCTCGGCACAGTCAAGAACTCCGTTCTCGGTACAAACTGCATCGTCGGCAAGGGTGCGAAGGTTATTGACTCCGTCATTAACCCGGGTGCTAAGATCGGCGAAGGCGCCAAGGTCACACGCTGCATCGTCGCTGATGATACAGAGATCGCACCGGGCGTATCAGTCGGTTCCGCAAACAGTGAACACATTGAACTGATTGCGAAGAAATTCGTGGAGTAACAGGAGGACGCAAAGATGAACGCACTGGGAATTATTAGTTTTGAAGATAATATCGCGCAGGTCGACGGACTTGGCGATTACCGTCCTGTACCGGCTATCGCATTTATGGGCCGCTATCGTGTTATTGACTTCATTCTCAGTAACAT
>ONSK01000021.1 GCA_900320455.1 uncultured Erysipelotrichaceae bacterium
GGTGATTCTGATCTGTTCCTCAACGGCAGCGTATCTCTGCCGCACATGTGAAATGGACAGCTTCCCGGACAGGATCATAAAGGGCAGCGTTGCCATTGTCGCGGTTACCCATACAAAGGAGAATATCGATAGTATCATCCGGCTGAAGGAACAGTTTGGTGATGCGAAGATCATTTCCTTCGGTAAAGACAGTTCACTGCCTGCTGATGCGGTCATTCCTTCTCTTGAGAATGACAGATTCATTGACCGCAGCATTGTGATCCCCATGCAGGTGAAATGTCTGACGGAAATATATATGAAAGTCAGCGGATTGAGACCTTAAAGGTCTTTTTCTTTCACACAGAATACGTGATTCAAGATATCATTACTGTAAGAGGGGAAATGATAATGAAAAAGAAAACGATCATCGCAGCGGTCAGTATCGCGATGCTGACAGGATGCACAGGAGGCGCAGGCACAGCCGGCAGCGGCGGCAGCACACCGGGTGTCAGTTCTCTTGCACGTCCTGCTCTGATCAGTACTGATCTCAATGTAACATCCACCGTAACACCTTCACTGGCGTCATATACTGTCGCTTCCGATTTCTCCAACATTACCAACCAGTATGCAATCAAATGGCTCAGAGACGATATCAAGGCAAAACTGGCAGAAGACTGCTTTGTCGTGGTTGAAGATCATGACTATGAATTCTTTGATACATATGAGTACAACAAATATGAATACATTGCCAATTTCGTCACTGTGGATTCCATGATGCACACATTCCATCTGTATTATGCATATCTGCAGAAGAAGCTGGAACAGAACGGCTTCTATCAGAAGATGACCTCCATGAGTGAAAAGATGCTGGCAGCCTCACAGGCGCAGTATGAAGCGCTGAAGGGAACGGAATGGGAATCAGCCGCGATGCGCAATGTTTCCTACTTCCAGGTCGGTTTGACGCTGCTTGGCGGCAATGCCGGATCACTCAGCGCAGAGGCTTCAGCTGAACTGGAGCTGATTGACAAGGCAGCCACGGGTGTTCCTTCCGTTCTTCTTTCAACAGAAGAATTCCAGTATCTTCAGGATTACACGCAGTTTATCGTCAGAGGCTACTATAACGAAAACGAACTGCTTCAGAGATACTTCAAAGGCATGATGTGGTATGGTCAGATGAACTTCACACAGAGAGAAGAAGATCTCGACCGCAGCGCGCTTCTGATGGTGCTGGCATTAAACGGTGAAGCCCTTGCGGACTGGCAGGCGGTCTATACAGCGACAGCCTTCTTCTCCGGGGAAAGCGATGACAGCGGCTATTATGAATACCTGCCTGTGATTCAGGCGGCGTATGGCGAAGATGTCAGCACAGAATCCCTTGCCGGCAATGAAAAGGGATTTGCGAAATACCATGAACTGACCGGAAAGATGAGCCCTCCGAAAGTCAATTCCGTTATCGTTGATGAAAATGATGACAGAGATGCGGCTACTCTTGGATACCGTCTGATGGGACAGCGCTTCACGATTGATGCGGGTATTATGCAGAGACTGGTTTTCAGAGAAGTGGAAGAGAATGAAAACAAAGAACGGAGAATGCTGCCAAGCGCACTTGACGTGCCGGCTGCTCTCGGTTCCGACGTTGCTCTTTCCATTCTGGAGTCCGAAGGAGCGACTTCCTATAAGAATTACACGGAAAACATGAATACCCTGCGTGAACAGCTGAGCACCAGCGATTCCTCAATGTGGAACGCAAGCATCTACAGCGCATGGCTGAACACGCTGCGTCCGCTGCTGAAGGAAAAGGGCGAAGGCTATCCGACATTTATGCAGGGCGAGAAATGGGCAAAGAAGAATCTTGTTTCCTTCCTTGGCAGCTATGCCGAACTCAAGCATGACAGCATCCTTTACGCAAAGCAGGTCATGGCTGAGATGGGCGGCGGAGGCGGCCCTGAGCCGGCAGATGACAGAGGCTATGTGGAACCGGAGCCGGAAGTCTTCGGCCGTCTTGCCGCAATGGCGAACGGCACCGTGGAAGGTCTGAAGAGCCTGGGTCTGATCTCTGATGAAGACGCTGAATATATGGGACTGCTCAGCCAGCTGTCTGACAAGCTGAAGGTCATTTCCGAAAAGGAACTCAGAGGCGAACTGCCGAACGAAGAAGAATTTGAACTGATCCGCACATACGGCGATCAGATCAAGCACCTCTGGATCAAGACTGTTGAACGCGATGGATACAAGGGCAGTTACAAGTCCATGGACTTCCCGGCAGCCATTGTCGCGGATATCGCTACTGATCCTTACGGCACATGTCTTGAAATCGGCACCGGCAATCCGGCAACGATCTATGTGGCAGTCTACTTTGACGGCGCAGTCCATCTGACAAGCGGAAAGGTATTCACGTTCTACCAGTTCGAACAGCCGACTTCAAACCGTCTGACAGATGAGGAATGGAGAGACAGCTTCAAGTGGGGCAAGGAATATCCGCGTGAGCCGGAATGGGTATATGACTTCACGCAGTTCTACAATAATTAAACGAACTGCCGCGGCTGTCCTCATCATCGCAGCGGTGCTGATTGCGCTGTACTGGTACGGATTCTTCATGCCTTCCTACATTCAGTGGCATGAGCGCGAATACGTCATGGATCTCGATGGCGACGGCACGGAAGAAACACTTACCCTGAAAAACAGAAAGATCACACTGTCAGAGAACGGAACTGTATTGTGCGAAAAGCCGCAGTGGCTTGTCAGTGATGTGCTGTGCGCGGATATTGATCACGACGGCATCACTGAGGCGGTTATGCTGGCATGGGTGCATGGTGATTACGGTGAAAGCCATCCGTTCTGGGAGCGGAACCAGTATCTGATCTTCTCGGAACATTTCTATATCTTTGAAGTCAGGGATCATACCCTGTATCCCCAGTGGATGTCCTCGAAGCTGATTCCGGAAATTGTTACATGGAAGCTGAATGATGACATGTCATTTACCTTCACGGATCCGGATGGCGAAGAGAGCATCTGGGCATGGCTTTCCTGGGGAATGGAAAGAATCGATCAGGAATATGAGCCTTATTAAAAATGACTGCTTACGGGCAGTCATTTTGTTACAATGGAAGAAGAAACGGAGAACAGTTTATGAAGATCATTCAATGTCAGGTGAATCACATCAGTGACCCCATTGGTTTCATGATGAATGAACCAGTATTTTCCTGGAAGGTAATCGATTCAGAAGGCATGTCCGAACGTGACAGCAGACTGCAGGTATTCTATCAGGGAGACTGCATCGCTGATACGGGATGGGCAGATCTGAACCAGCTGGGAACACCACTGCAGATGGATCTGATGCCGAGAACCAGATATACCTGGAAGGTATCCGTGCACAGTGACAGCTCCGAGACGGCAGAAAGCGATCTGCATTTCTTTGAGACAGGCAAAAGAGGGGAACCTTGGAAGGCAAAATGGATCACCTGTGAGAATCTGGAAAGAAGACATCCGGTCTTCTTCAAATCATTTAAAAATGAACAGAAGGTCACATCCGCAAGGCTGTATATCTCAGGTCTTGGACTGTATGAGGCATCCATCAACGGCAGAAAGGTATCTGATGAATACCTGACACCGTACTGCAATGCCTATGACAGGTGGATCCAGTACCAGACATATGATGTAACAGAGTATCTTGAGAAAGAAAACACAATTGAAGTAATGCTTGGAAACGGCTGGTACAGAGGCAGATTCGGCTTTGATCAGTCAGAGAAGCCGGCGTACGGCGATACGTGGAAGCTGATCGCGGAGCTGCACATTCAGTATGAAGACGGCAGTGAAGCACTGATCGTGACAGACGACAGCTGGAAGGTCAGAAGATCAAAGATCTACTTCTCCAATATCTATGACGGCGAACAGAGAGACGACACCCTGCCGGAAATGCCGGAAGAAAGCTGCTATGTATGCAGTGAGGAAATGGCACCGCTGAAGGACAGACTGTCTCTGCCTGTCATTGCCCATGAATGCATTACGCCAGAGCTGATCATTACACCGAAGCAGGAGGTTGTCCTGGACGTGAAACAGATCATCACAGGCATCTTCCGCCTGCGCGTCAATCAGCCCGCCGGCACAAAGATTCACCTGCAGTTCGGAGAAATCCTCCAGGATGATTGTTTCTACAATGACAACCTGCGCACAGCGAAGGCGGAATACGTCTATATCAGCGACGGAACGGAAACGGTCATTGAACCGCGCTTCACGTTCTATGGATACAGATACGTCAAAGTGGAAGGCATTCCCGATCTGAAGCCGGAAGATTTCACGGCAGTGGTGCTGCACAGTGATTTCGCATTGCGCACAAAGATTGAAACAGGACATCCGCTGATCAACAGACTGATCAAAAATACCGAATGGGGCATGCGTGACAACTATCTGGACGTACCGACAGACTGCCCGCAGAGAGATGAGAGAATGGGCTGGACAGGCGATGCCCAGGTGTTCTCCAGAACTGCTCTGTATCTTGCGGATGTATATGCGTTCCTGAATAAATACCTCTATGACATGGCCGAGGAACAGGAGAAATACGACGGTCTTGTGCCGCTTGTTGTCCCTGCCTTCGGCATCGGCCAGGCGGCGACAGCCTGGAGTGATGCGACAACGATCATCCCCTGGAACATGTATCTGTTCTCAGGTGATGAAACCGTCCTGCAGGATCACTATCCGGCAATGTGCGCATGGGTTGACTGGCTGGAGAGAAAAGACGGTGAAAACCATCAGTGGCGCAGAGAGTTCCACTTCGGAGACTGGCTGGCACTGGACGGGCCGCAGGGAAAGGAAGCGGTCAGAGGCGCAACGGAAGAAGGCTTTATCGCGGACGTCTACTACAGATACAGCGTGCTGATCTGTGCCTGGACAGCGGAAGTGCTCGGCTTTGATGAAGACAAGACGAGATACCTGCAGATGGCTGATCAGATCCGCGACGGCATTCTGGAAGAGTATTACACACCAAGCGGCAGATGCGCGATCATGACACAGACAGGCCAGCTGTTAAGCATTGTGCACGGACTCGGCGATCCGGAAAAAGCCGCAGCCAAGCTGAAACAGCTGCTCAATGACAACGAAGGAAAACTGCAGACAGGCTTCATCGGAACACCGCTGCTGTGCAGCACGCTGGCTGATCACGGCATGATTTCCGACGCCTTCAACCTGCTTCTGAATGAGGAATATCCGGGATGGCTGTATGAAGTGAAGATGGGAGCCACCACGATCTGGGAGAGATGGAACAGCGTGGAACCGGACGGACATATTTCCGGAACCGGAATGAATTCACTGAATCACTACTCCTATGGTGCAGTCGTCGAATGGATCATCTCCGGCTGTGCCGGACTGAAACCGGTCAGAGAAGCGCCCGGCTTTAAGAAAGCAGTCATCAGTCCGCTGGTGCATCCTTCTCTCGGACATCTTGATGCAGTCATTGATACCCAGGCAGGAACCTATGAGATTCACTGGAAGATCATTGACAACGATCACATCCGTCTTTCCTTCACGGTACCGTTTGACTGCCAGGCAGAAGTGCATCTTCCGTTCAAGAACGCGATGAATCTGAGCGGTGAAACAGTACTCAAGGACAATATCAGAGACGGCGCATGCGTGGTAAAGGCAGGCACCTATACGATTGAATATGAAACAGACAGACCGATCGTCAAGCTCCTCAGTGTGAACAACACTGTCGGCGAAGTATTGAAGAATGAAGCGATTCACGCTTATCTTGCCTCGGTATCGCATCACTTTGCCCAGGTGCCTGACGGATTCATGAATATGCCTCTGAAGGCATGCCTGGCAATGAACTGCGGCATGAGCGCAGAGGAAATCGAAGAAGTAAGCAGAAATCTCAGTGAGATTCAAAAGAGAAAATAAACCATGAAAGTATTGCTGGTAAACGGCAGCCCGCGTCCGAACGGATGCACCGCAAGAGCACTGAAAGAAGTGTCAGACGAACTGGAAAGAAACGGAATTGAAACAGTCACCCTGCATATCGGAAACAAGGATATCCGCGGCTGTATCGCGTGCAATACATGCAGTAAAAAAGGAAAGTGCGTCTTTGACGATATCGTCAATGAAGCAGCTGAAATCTTCAAAGAAGCGGATGGTCTTGTGATCGGTTCACCGGTATATTACGGATCGGCAAACGGAACACTGATTTCCTTCCTGGACAGACTCTTCTACAGCAAATCCTACGAAACACGTTTGAAAGTCGGCGCATCTGTTGTCACATGCCGCAGAGCAGGCAATACAGCGACCTTTGATGAACTGAACAAATACTTCACCATCAGTGAGATGCCTGTTGTCTCCAGCAGATACTGGAACAATGTCCACGGCTTTACGGCAGAGGATGTTGAAAAGGATCTGGAAGGACTGCAGACAATGCGTGTTCTCGCGAAGAACATGGCATTCCTGATCAAGGGCATTCACCTTGCGAAAGACGCATACGGTCTGCCGGAAAAGGAAAAGGGCGTATTCACTTCCTTCCCGGACGGACTCTGATCATTCAAACCATAGAGAAAAGGAGAGAAACAATTATGGCACATTTTCCTGAAGGCTTCCTCTGGGGCGGCGCGGTAGCAGCCAACCAGTGGGAAGGCGGCTGGAACCTCGGCGGAAGAGGTCCGGCAATGACAGACGTCACAACTGGCGGCACTGTCAACACACCAAGACTCATCACCTACATTGACAAAGACGGAAACCACGGAACACTGACAAGAGGACAGAAGCTTCCGGAAGGCGCACACTACGCCGTGCTGGATGAGTATCATTATCCTAACCACGAAGCAGTAGACGGATATCATCATTACAAAGAGGATATCGCTCTGTTCGGAGAGATGGGATTCAAACAGTTCAGAATGTCCATTTCCTGGTCCAGACTGTTCCCGACAGGTCTTGAGAAGGAACCGCTGAAGGAAGGCGTTGAATTCTACAGAGACATGTTCAAAGAGATGCACAAGCACGGCATTGAACCGCTGGTTACCATCTGGCACTTCGATACACCGCTGTATCTGGAAGAGCATTGCGGCGGATGGCTGAACAGAGAGACAATCGATCATTTTGTGAGATTCGCCACAGCCTGTTTTACAGAATTCAAGGGACTGGTTCATAACTGGCTGACATTCAATGAGATCAATAACACGATCCAGTTCCTGGATATGGCAGGAAACCTTCCTGACAAGGCTTACCAGGATGCGTATCAGCATCTCCACTACCAGTTCGTTGCCAGCGCCAAGGCAGTGCAGATCGGACACGCGATCGATCCTTCCAACATGATCGGCTGTATGATCTGCGGCATTACATGGTATCCCGCCACATGCGATCCGAAGGATATCATGGCCACAAAGAATGCCTGGGAAAAGAATATCTACTACTGCTCAGACGTACAGTGCAGAGGTGAATACGGCTCTTACTGCACAAGACTGTGGAATGAGCACAATGTGAAGCTCGACATCACGGAAGATGACCTGGATGATCTGGCAAGAGGAACCGTTGA
>ONSK01000097.1 GCA_900320455.1 uncultured Erysipelotrichaceae bacterium
CAAAGTTTTCATACATAACCATATTCCTTCATGAAGCACCGGCAGTGCGGGCAAAACTTATTATGAAATGCCCGCCTCTGAAGCAGATAAAGAAATATCCGTATCTGCCATCTGCCGGCATGTATTCGCCCCTTTTCCTGGGGACAGAATTCCGGTTCCTTTCCCCTCTGTGCACAGACAGTGCCGCATGGCATTTGTTTCGGGCTGACAGAGGAAGGCGGGACGAACTCCGTTCCTATTGTTCACGTTGTTGCCCCAGACATTCACATTACCATTGTTGTTCACGCAGGCAGCGATGTTACTGTTGTTTCCGGGCGAGCGGAGCCGTTTCTCATACAACCGGAACTCCCGAATAAGCCCTGAAGGCCTTAATTCGCTTTTTAGTTTCCAAAGCGTTTTCTGTCATTGCTGATCCATGCTCTGATCAGTCTGATGCATTTTTCAGCCCTTATCGAGATCTGTTCGAACTGCCGCGGCAGGATACACTTCTGTTCCATTGCGAGCTGTGAGATATAAGCTAGAAGCCGAATACTTGTCAATGCATTGTACTGTCGTTACATGCGTACTGTTTTTGCGTCGGAATCATCCTTTGCAACGAAAGTGTCATTAGCTCTATACAGGTCAGAAACAGCATCCAGTGCCAGATTCTGCATTCGTGTGACGAATGTATAACGGAAATTCTTGGGAGATTGCTGTGTAACCGTCAGTACATAACTGCATAGGTCTTTCGTACATACGATCACCTGCATCTCGGTAGACTTCTGTGTCATCAGGAGACCATGTCCTTAGGCTCATCATCAAGTTCAAGGTTCTCCAGCTCATTGATAATCTCTTTCTGTCTGTCGTAGAAAAGCAGTTCTTTGTTATGTTTGAAGTATTCATCACATCCGTATCTGCTGATAAATGTTGCAGTGTAATAATTGATTGTCAGTTCCGTGACAAGGATGAGCATTTCCTGTCCTTCCTGGAATACATCTTCACAGAACATAAAAGCATTGGACAATTTCTTTTTGCAGATCTCTGATTGTTTTTTCAGAGTCTTTGTTCTGTCATCAAACTGTTTCTTGATTTCCTTGAAAGCAGCGGCATTGTCTGCCGGCTTTTCTTTCATCAGACGTGTCTGTATGCTGTCCAGAGCGTAAATTGTCTCATGGAGTGTGCTTTGCTGGTCTTTGGAAAGTGATTTAGATGTCTTTCCGTTTTCCAGTTTCTCTTCTCGGATCCGTATCTGTTTATCCAGTGCTTTCTCAGCATTACCGCCTGGCCTTGCAAGATCTCCCCGTACGTTCTTCAATGCCTCCAGCAGTTCACGCTGACTGCTTTCCATCAGATAGATCTCATGACATTCACTTCCCACCGCATCTATCAGCATGCCCAGCAATGCGAGACGTTCATCAAACTTTGCCTGTTTTGCTCTGCTCCTGATTTCGTCTGAAGCCTTCCCGGCAAGAATATCCGAAATCTGGTAATCTGACTCATACTTGTTGAACAGGTCGTAGTAAACCGAGAAATCTCTCGCAATCTTCTCATTGCGAAGATACTGGACGACCAGACTTTCTTTGACGGAAATGCTGTTTTTCTCGTAAAGCTTGATCATATCAGACAAATCTGACCAGCCTCTTGCTGTAATATAAGTCTTTCCTTCAATGGTTGTTTCGATTTTATAGAAGTTATCTTTCTTGATATCGAGATAGGAAGTGATTGCAGGATGAATCCCTTTCTGATATGCATATTCTTTCCAGACATTGTAATCGGGATCAATATCGATCCGTTTCAGTCTGTCCCAGGTAACAATGTCATATTCATGAACGGAATTATTGTATTCAGGCGGGTTGCCTGCCGTCACAACGATCCAGCCATCCGGCACTCTGTGTTTGCCGAAGATCTTGTACTGTAAAAACTGCAGCATCGCCGGAGCCAGAGTCTCAGAAACGCAGTTGATCTCATCCAGGAACAGGATTCCTTCTTTAATGCCGGTTTCTTCCATCATTTCATACACGGACGCAATGATCTCACTCATGGTGTATTCCGAGACATTGTATTCCTTGCCGCCATAAACCTTCTTTTCAATGAAAGGCAGGCCAAGCGCACTCTGACGGGTATGATGCGTCATGGAATAGGAAACCAGACCTACTCCAAGTTCCGATGCAATCTGTTCCATGATCGCTGTTTTACCGATTCCCGGAGGCCCCATTAGGAAAACAGGTCTCTGTTTTTCAAGTGAAATTACATAATCACCGTATTGATCCTTGGTGAAGTATGCTTTCAATGCATTCTTGATTTCTTCTTTGGCTTCTTTGATATTCATGTCGGTTACTCTCTTTCTGTTCAGGTAACTGTTTTTTTCGGAAAAGTTTAATTCTAAAGAATCTAAATCTCCAATCGATTTGTCTTTCACTGCAGTTTCTTCAATGATTCAATATAGAAGTCTTTATAGTCACCTTGGAATCCTTCTTTTATTCTGATTTCGACACCGTATGCTTTCATGAGAAGTTCTTTCTCCGTATTGTGTATTGCTTCCTCTTTCGGTTCATAGAAATATACCTTCGTGTCCGGACAGTGCCGCTTCTTGCAGCAAAGTAGCCACCAGAGATCTGTTTCTGCTGGATCCATGGAGAATCCAATCATATGCACATCATAAAGCATGAAGTAATCGATCCAGCTTTTGATC
>ONSK01000037.1 GCA_900320455.1 uncultured Erysipelotrichaceae bacterium
ACAGATCTGCGATATGATCAAAGACTTCCTTCTCCATGATCGGTGTGCCGTCTTCACAATAGAAGATCGGAATCGGTACACCCCACAGACGCTGTCTGGAAATACACCAGTCACCGCGGTCTCTGATCATATTGTACATACGTACCTGACCCCACTCATTGTGCCATGTGACGTGATTCTGAATCTGGTCGAGAACCTTTTCACGGACTTTCTCGATTGAGCAGAACCACTGCTTGGCAGCACGGAAGATGACTTTTTTCTTCAGACGGTCATCGTGCGGATAGGAGTGGACCATGCTTTCAACAGCGAGCAGGCATCCCTTCTCGTTCATCATTGTGATGATCTTCTTTGAGCAGTCCTCGAAGAAGAGTCCCTGGCATTCCGGTCCTGCTTCCTCGTTCATATAGCCGCGCTCGTCTACCGTGCAGATCGGCGCAATGCCGTATTCCGCGCAGACGTAGTAGTCGTCAAGACCGTGTCCGCCGGCTGTATGAACGCATCCTGTACCATCCTCATCAGTGACATGCTCACCGAGGATGACCGGGCATTCCTTCGGCAGAACGACATGATGATATGTGATATTCTCAAGCTCGCTTCCCTGGAAGGTACGCAGGATTCCCCTGTTTTCCAGCTGGAACTTCGCGAGCAGCTTGTCGACGAATGCTTCAAGGAAGATCAGCTTGCCCTTGTCTGTCTGCACTTCCGCATAGGAAAGATGCGGATTCAGGGAAACTGCCTCGTTGGCAGGAATTGTCCACGGCGTTGTTGTCCAGATGACGAAGTAGTCATCCTCATCGAGGATTCCCTTGCCGTCAGCGACCTGGAAGGCCAGATAGATCGTTGCGTCCTTGACATCCTTATAGACGATTTCGGAATCAGCGATCGCTGTTTCATTGTAAGGTGACCAGTAGATCGGCTTGAGTCCCTGGAAGATCAGTCCGTCCAGAGCCATCTTTTCAAAGGAGCGGATCTGACGTGCTTCAAAGTCCTTTGTCAGTGTGATATAGGGATGTTCATAGTCAGCGACCTGTCCGAGACGCTTCTCTGTGGACATCTGCACAGCGATCTGCTGTTTCGCGTATTCTTCGCACTTGGAGCGGAATTCAGCCGGTGAAAGCGCCTTTCTGTCAACACCGAGCTTCTGGATCGCGTTTTCGATCGGCAGTCCGTGTGTATCCCATCCCGGGAAGAACGGTGTGTACATGCCGCTCATCGCGTGTGTACGGATGATGAAGTCCTTGATGACACGGTTCATCGCTGTGCCGGCATGCAGGTTTCCGTTGGCATACGGAGGTCCGTCATGCAGGATGAAGGCCTTCTGGCCCTTGTGTCTGGAAAGGATCTGATTGTAGCTGTCATTCTCTTCCCATTTTGCCTGGATACCCGGTTCTTTCTTTGCCAGATTTCCTCTCATTTCGAAATCGGTATTCGGCATCCGGAGCGTTTCTTTGTAGTCCATATCTTTACCCTCTTTTCAAAAAAAATAAAACGTCCCTGATCTAAGGACGTTGTTAAGCGCGGTACCACCTTAGTTTACGGCATTCTGCCGTACCCTCATTAATCCCTTAACGCGGGAATGACGTCTGCTCACAGGTGATATCCATCGGCACCTCTCATGTCTGCTTACACCAGCCGCAGACTCTCTTTGTTTCCCTGTGCCATGGCATGTCCTGATCAGCGCAGTTTCTTCTGTGCTTCCTGGAGCCATCTCAGATCCGGCATTTCCGGAAGTTTGAATTCATCCAGATCATGAAGCAGTTTTTCCAGCTGCTCGCTTGCCTCTGTCTTGACCGATCCGGCCTGTTCATACAGCCTGGAAAGATCTTCGAGAATGCCTCTTGCCGAGGCGAGCGCTTCCGAGATGATCATGTCCGCGTTTTTCTGCGCGGTAGAGATGATCTCATTCGCTTCACGGAGTGAGAGACGGGCAATCTGATCCGCTGCCTCACGGCGGCTTTCATCAGATCTCACCAGCTCCTGATACTTCTCTTTCATTTCGTCCAGCTGTCTTGTTGTCTCAATCAGCTGCTGCTGATAAAGGCCGATTTTCTGTTCAAGCTGGCTTACCTGGGAAGCATACTTTTCGACAGCATCATCGACCGCAAACCGGTCATATCCGTTTTTCATGACCCGAAACGTCGGTCTCTGCATGTTCTGCTTCACTCCTTATATATCCTGCAGAAATTCTGCAGCGATTCTGTCTCCGCGGGTTTTCCGCAATGTGCCGAGATACGTAAAACGGCCGGTTCCGCGAATCGAAATCGTAACGTTATTATTGCACAATTCATCTGGCTCTTCAAGCGTGACATGATTCACCTGAACAAGTCCCTGGCGGATCTTTTCCTTTGCCTCGCTGCGGCTGCAGTGACATAATCCCGCTACCACGGCATCGATCCGCTCGCTGGCGATCACGCAGGTAAACCGTCTTGTCTGAAACACCTGAACCGGTCTTTCATCCGTTTCCTCAAAGGAGACGGAAAGCTGGCCGATCCGGATCAGATTGTCGATCAGAAAGCGGCTCATTTTATCTGACGTGTACAGCCAGATACAGCCGTCGCTGATCCAGAAGTCTCCGAAGGAGGATCGCTCGATCTGCAGGTGCATCAATGCGCCGAGGATATCTCTGTGGCCGATGGAGCGGAAGCGCTGATCGACCTTTGCCTTCAGGCAGACAATATCAGAAAAGTCATCCTCCTCCTGATAAAGGAAAATGACTTTTTTCTTTCGTGCGCCCGGATAGCCGCCGTCATATCTGATCAGCGGGGATTCCGGAAACAGCCGGCGCATGGCAGCCTGCTCTTCTTCGTTCAGAAAAGCGCTGGCAGCCGGTCTGTGCCATGTCTCGCTTTTTATTTTCAGATCTTCCAGATGCGCCGCAAGCGCGGCGTAATCAGAAGAATCATTCATCATCGCTTTCCAGTGTGATGGATCCGTCAACAGTCACGCTCTGCGGTGTGCACAGGATGACGTTGTGTCCGATCTTCTGAATTGTTCCGTCCAGGGCGAATACAACGCCTGTCAGGAAATCAATTGTACGCTGTGCATAGTCTCTCTGCAGTCTGTGCAGGTTGACGACGCATGCTCTTCTCTGCTTGAGGTGACGCGCGATCTCCTCTGCTTCTTCAAAGCTTCTCGGTTCAAACAGAACCATCTGCGCATTGGTAGGAATCTTGTTTACCTTTGTTGTCTGTGCTTCGTATGTGCTCACAGGTTTAGCCTCGCTCTCTCTGTACTGAAGTTCTTCGCCTTCATCAACGCCGTCATCTTCCTCTTCTTCAACCGGTGCGATAAAGTTCTTGAGTTTCTCAAATGCCATGATAACAGCCCTCCATAATTACATTTATTATAGCATTGCCAAAATACTCAGGCAACGAACAAAAGAATGTTCTGTGCCCCTGTTCCTACAGGCTGTTGACTGTCTTGTAGTCCAGTCTGCGGCAGATTTCCTTGGTCAGTTCAACCACGCTTTCATAGTCTTCCAGCGCACACCAGCAGTTGGAGCTGTGGATGTATCTGACCGGAACACTGATGACGATGGCGGGAATGCCTTCGCTGATGTTAACCATCGCGGCATTGGTTCCCCCGCCGCTTCGAACGGATTCCTGCACGGGAATCCCCTTTTCCTTTGCGATGTCCAGAGCCAGCTTCTGGAAGCGCCAGTTGGTGATCATCGAGACATCATAGTGTCTCAGCATCGCTCCCCTTCTGAGGCCTGCCTGGATCATATATTCCTCTGAGAAGGTATCATCTGCCGGACAGCCTTCAAAGGCAATCATCACATCCGGCTTGAGGGCAGCCGCGTTTGCCCGAACACCGCGCTCTCCCACTTCCTCCTGGACGGAGAAACTGCCGCACAGGTTGCAGGGAAGCTCCTCATCTTTCAGCTGTTTCAGAACGTCAATGGCTGCCGCCACGCCGATTCTGTCATCGAAGGCCTTGCCGTAGAACAGCTTTCTTTCTTCATCGTATCTGCATTTCACGTCAGGAACTGCCGGTGATCCGATGCCGATGCCGAGTGTTTCCGCCTCTTCCTTTGAGACGCAGCCGGCATCCATGACCATATCGGATGTCTCCGGTGTCTTGTCGCGTTCCGCCTTTGACATGAAGTGAACGGGTTTCTGGGCGACGACTGCCGGGATATCTTTTCCGTCTTTGGAACGGATGATAAACGGTGAGCTCGGGAAAGAGGAAGCGCTCCAGCCGCCGAGGGGGATAAAGCGCATTGTTCCGTTGGGTTTGACTGCCTGAATGATGGCACCTGTCTCATCCATGTGAGCATCGATCATCACTCTTGGTTTGTCGCTGTCTTTTTCTTTTTCACATCTGACATTTGTCATATGATCCATTACCGGTTCATACTCAGCCAGTTCGTTTTTTACGATTGAGGCGATATCATCCTCAAAGCCGGAGGGTCCGAACGCGTCGGACAGTGCAATAATGCGTTCTATCGTATCCATACTGATTCTCCTATGAGTACAAGTTTACTCAAATCCTTGCAAAAAGAAAACAGAACTCCCTCAGGAATTCTGTATTTCATCTGTTCAATGCCAGACTCTGGTCATAAGGAAGATGACGATAAAGTATACAACACCATAGACAGCTGCTAGAAGTATCGCAGCTCTGAGTGCGCCGAGAATCACCCACAGACGCTGTTCGCGTGTCAGTCCTTCCCGGTTCTCACTGCCTTCAGGCACCGTGTTTCCTCTTCTGCGGGGAAGATGGAAACCTCTGTCCTCCAGGCCGCTCATGTCGGCTATGGTAGTTTCTTCATCCAGTTCGTCGTCTTTCATCGTTTACCTCAGTCAAACAGGTGGCAGACCACAAAGTGACCCGGCTCGACTTCCTTCATGACAGGCGCTTCGGATTTGCAGCATTCCATGCACTTCGCGCATCTTGTGTGGAATTTGCAGCCTGCCGGCGGATTGGCCGGTGAAGGAATAGATCCTTCAAGAACGATACGGTTCATCTTCGCGTCCGGATCCGGTACAGGGATTGCGGAAAGCAGAGCCTGTGTGTACGGATGGAGCGGGTTCTTGAAGATTCTCTCTGTCGGTCCGTATTCAACGAGATTGCCGAGATACATGACACCGACTGTATCGGAGATATGCTCAACGACGGAGAGGTCGTGTGAGATGAACAGGTATGTCAGGTTGTGCTTCTTCTGCAGATCCTTCAGCAGGTTGATGATCTGCGCCTGAATGGATACGTCAAGCGCGGATACCGGCTCGTCGCAGACCACGAATTCTGGGTTCAGAGCAAGAGCTCTCGCGATGCAGATACGCTGACGCTGTCCGCCGGAGAACTCATGAGGATATCTGTCCTTCTGGAACGGCTGCAGTCCGCATTCGTCCATGATCTTGTCGATATAGGCATCGTATTCCTCTTTCGGAACGATGTTGTGCTCTCTGACTGCTTCACCGATGATTTCACCGACCGGCATACGGGGCTGCAGGGATGAGAACGGATCCTTGAAGATGATCTGCATCTCAGTTCTCTTGGCACGCATGTCCTTGTCGGAAATGTCATAGACTTCCTGACCGTTGAAGAGAACCTGACCGGCTGTCTTCTCACCGGCAAGACGGAGGATGGTTCTTCCTGTCGTTGTCTTTCCGCATCCGGATTCACCGACAAGACCCATTGTCGTGCCGCGCTTCAGATTGAATGTGATGCCGTCAACGGCTTTGACGTAGCCGACAGTCTTCTGAAGCATGCCGCCCTTGATCGGGAAGTATTTCTTCAGATTGTTGACCATCAGGATATACTGCGGATCATAAGTAACGGGTACTGTATCACTGTCGAAATTTACCTTTTCAGCCATGTTTATTCGTCCCCTTTCTTATCGATCGCCTGGTCGTAATATCTGTAGCAGGATACGAGATGCGTATCGCTGACTCTGACCATTTCCGGATATGCGCCATTGCACTTTTCAATGCACTTTTCGCATCTGTCCTTGAAGTAGCAGTAGTTCGGCATGTTGATCGGGTTCGGAACCTTGCCCGGAATGGAATACAGCTTGTCGACCTTCTTGCCGACGACCGGCTTGGATTCCATCAGACCGATTGTGTAAGGATGGCACGGATGATGGAAGATATCCGATGCTGTACCCTTCTCAATGACACGGCCTGCGTACATGACAACAACGTAGTCAGCCATTTCCGCGATGACGCCGAGGTCATGGGTAATGAACATGATGGAACTGTTGATCTTGTCCTTCAGGTTTCTGAGCAGGTCAAGGATCTGTGCCTGGATCGTAACGTCAAGCGCTGTTGTCGGCTCATCCGCGATGATAACCTTCGGATTGCATGCCAGCGCCATGGCAATCATGACTCTCTGACGCATACCGCCTGAGAGCTCATGCGGATACATCTTGTAAACGCCTTCGCTGTTGGCGATGCCGACGAGCTCGAGCATTTCAATTGTACGTGCCTTGATATCCTCAGGTGTTTTTCCTTCACCGTCATGAAGCTCAATAACTTCGTTGATCTGATCGCCGATCGTGAAGACCGGGTTCAGAGCTGTCATCGGCTCCTGGAAGATCATGGAGACATAGTTGCCGCGCAGGTGCTGCATGACAACATCCGGTGCCTTGGTGACATCATATGCCTTGTCGCCGAGGTTCAGTCTGATTTCGCCTTCCACTGTCTGTCCCTGCGGTCTTTGCAGAAGACGCATGAAGGAAAGGCTTGTGACGGACTTTCCGCATCCGGACTCACCGACGATGCCGACCGTCTTTCCCTGCGGAACTTCGAAGGATACGCCGTCGACAGCCTTGACTGTACCGGCATCCGTGAAGAAGTATGTGTGCAGGTTATCGAATTCAACAGCGTTGTTCGGATCGTGCATCGTTGTCAGATACTCGGATTCCGGAACGTTCTTGCGCTTGTTTTTCTTTTCAAATTCATTTGTGATCTTGCGGTTCTCTCTGGAGATACGTCTCGCTTCTTTCGCGGAGAGATAGCCTGTATCTTTTTTCTTAGCCATTTCGTATCCTCCTTATCTCTTCATCTTCGGGTCGAACGCGTCACGCAGACCGTCACCAACCAGGTTGAAGGCAAGTACTGTCGCCAGCAGAAGAACACCGGCAGGAATCCAGATGAACCAGAAGTGTGTCAGTACGTATGTATCGTTGACGTCGGAAATGATGTTGCCCCAGGAAGCGAACGGGAACTTGACACCAAGTCCGAGGAAGGAAAGTGTAGCTTCGGTGATGATTGTTCCGCCAAGACCCATTGTAACGCTGACGATCAGCTGGGGAATGACATTCGGTACCAGGTGCTTGAAGATTCTTCTGGAAACTCTCAGACCTGTTGCCTCTGTCGCTGTCATGAATTCCTGTTCACGGAGTGAAAGGATCTGACCTCTGACCATTCTGGCGATGCCCGGCCATCCGAGGAAGCCGAGGATCAGCATCAGGTATACCATACGGATCGTCGGGTCGACTCTCATGTTATCCATTGCCGCACCAAGGATGATGATGATCGGCATGGAAGGAATGCAGTAGAAGATATCGACGATACGCATGATCAGGTTGTCAACCCACTTTCCGAAGTATCCGGAGATACCGCCGAGGATGACGCCGAGGACTGTGGAAATTGCTTCAACGATGAAGCCGATGACGAGGGAAACACGTCCGCCGTACATCAGTCTTGTCAGCATGTCCATACCGTTCTTGTCTGTTCCGAGCCAGTGTTCCTTGCTGGGAGCGGAATAGATGTCATAAACGGTTGTCGCTGTCGCCTGCATGACAGACCATGCCTGTGTGGCAGGGTTGTATGTCAGAGTGTATTCATATTCCTGTCCGTTCTCTGTGTACTTGAAGACTGTTTCACCCTTGTCGATGGTTTCAATCAGTTCTTCCTTGAACTGCTTTGTCAGAACAACGTCAGGCATGATGGCATTCAGAATATATTCGGAAACGAACGCGTAGTCCTTTCCGTTCTTTGTGACGCTACCTTCTTCATCGATGACGAATGTATCCGCACCGACTGTGAATGTGCTCAGATTCTGGGCACGTGCCTTGAGAATCTCGTGCTGTTCCGCAAATGTCAGAGCAGCGGATGCATCAGCCGCGGAGACGAGTTCCTTGAAGCCGATACCGATCAGTGTGCTTCCGTCATAGACTTCGAACAGATCGTCGCTGAGCATTGTCAGGCCGTATTTCTTTCCGCCGTATTCGAATGAGTCAGCTTTCTTTGTTGTAGCGAGGAATGCCTGTGACTGCAGGATCAGGGAGAAATCCTGACCATCCGCGGACAGATAGCGGAATTCCGTATTTTTCTTCAGGGAAGCGAACTCCTTTGCCTGGTACTCTGTCTTATAGAACAGCTGATCCTGTTTATAAGGAGAAACGAGACCGCCGATAAAGGAGAAGATAAACATGATAATCAGTACAGTGAGACCGAATACAGCTGTACGGTTGCGCAGAAATCTCTTTCTGACCATGGCGCCCGGTGAGAGCACCTTGACACGCCGGTCATCATTCAGGTCATACTGCTGTTCTTCGTTCAGATCTTTTTCATCTTTGTTTTCAGACATCAGTATTCTCCTTTCTTACGCAATACGTACGCGCGGGTCAACGACAGCGTACAGAATATCAGAAATCAGGTTGCCGAGCAGTGTCAGGATCGCCATGAATGTCAGATAGAACATGGAGAACGGAATGTCACCGCCGACCATGGACGTATATGACGTAAAGCCGATACCGGGAATCTTATACAGTGTCTCGGTAATCAGCGCACCGGAGAACAGACCCGGCAGTGATCCGCCGATCATTGTGACAAGCGGAATCAGAGTGTTGCGAAATGCGTGGGAATAAATGACTTTCTTTTCATCAAGACCCTTCGCTCTCGCGGTACGGATATAATCTGCGTTCAGAACTTCAAGCATGTTTGTTCTGACATAACGCATCAGGGAACCGACGCTGATGACAACCAGTGTCACGATTGGCAGAACCAGATGATGCGCCTTATCAAAGAACTGCTCAACCGGTGTCATCTGCAGGTGGTCTCTGGAAACAAGACCATACAGATCGAACCACTTCAGCTTGATGGAGAACAGCAGTTTCAGCAGTGACGCGAAGAAGAATGTAGGCAGTGAAATACCGGCAAGCGCGAAGATGGAAATTGCGTAGTCGGTGTGTGAGTACTGATGTGTCGCTGCGATGATACCAAGCGGAATCGCGATCAGCAGCTCAAGCGCGAAGGAAATCACGCCCATGACAAAGGAAAGCCAGACAACCTTGTTGAACTGTTCGATAACGGGAACTGTCCATACCCAGCTGTCACCGAAGTCACCTTTGAAGAACTTCACGAGCCATGCAAAGAATCCGGGAATGATATCAAGATCCATACCGTAAGTCGCCTTCAGCTGCGTCAGCCATTCCTCATAGGATTTTGAGTTCGGCTGCATCGCCTTCTGTCTGGCAATTGTCTCAATATAGGAAGTCGGCAGACATCTCAGTAGTACATAAATAATGAACATAACAAAAAACAAGATCATCAGTGAGAGCAAGAGACGCTTCACAATAAATTTTCTCATATTCGACCCCTCCTTTTCATTGATTGTTATGTCATAACCGTCAGTTATAACCGGTTTCATTCATTATTTATACACTAATGTAATGTATGAAACCAATAGAAATTTAGCAATCAAAGCGAGAGGGTTGTTACACCCTCTCGCTAACCTGCAACAATTGAGAGTGAATAAGCTGATTATTTCAGTTCAATATTCTGAATTTCGCTCATCCATCCGTAGAATGTTGTGATATCAGGTGTGACTGTGTCCATATTGACACGCTCTGTGCTGAAGATGATGCAGTTCTGTCTCTGATATACAGGGATTTCACATGCCCAGTCAACAACGATGTCGAGAGCTGCCTTATAGACTGTCTTACGATATGCCTGGTCAGCAGAAGCACGGGCTGTGACGATCAGTTCGTCCAGTTCCTTGTCTTCGATACCATACATATAGTTGGAACCGCCCTTGTTAGCGCCGCCGTTAGCAACGTCTGCGAAGTAGATCTGAGTCATATCCGGATCAACTGTAGCGCCCCAAGCTGCACACCATACAGGAACCTGGTTAGCTTCGAGAGCTGTCCACAGGTCAGAGGAGTTGCTGAGGTCCTTGATGATCAGGTTGATGCCCATTTCAGCGAAGACATTCTTAGCTTCTGTCAGAAGCATGAAGGAAGGATGGTCGCCAGTTCCTTCAGCAGGGATCCAAGCTTCGAGTTCGATCGGGCTTTCCTTGCCTGTGAGCTTCCAGCCTGCAGGAGCAGCTGTGACCTTGCCGTCAGCTACTGTGAATCCTGCTGCTTCGAAGAATCCGAGAGCTGCCTTCTTGGCTGCTTCTTTCTTCTCATCATCAGTCATGCCTGTTGTGTAGATCGGGTTGCCTGCTACATCTGTGGAGAATGCAACTTTGTATCCGGGGTCTGTAGCCTGCGGAGCTGCCCAGGATGTATTGGAGATCGGGTAGTTGATAACGCTTGCGGCATCGCCATAGTAGGAGTTGACTGCAACGTCTCTGTACAGAGCGAAGATTGTAGCCAGACCCTTACGAGCGTTCTTGGAAGCGTCGGAACCCTTTTCACCGTTGATGTTGACAACGTCAGCATCAATTCCGAGGTAACCATAACCCAGGTTGTTTACGAGAGATGTTGTAACCTTCGGTCCGTTCAGTTCGCCGTTGCCGTTTTCATCTGCAATGTTCTTAGCCATTGTCTTGGAGAAGGACGGGTCGGAGATATCGATTGTTCCCTGGACAACGCCGTTGAGCTTATCCGGAGCGTTTGTCTCGAGGAAGTTGACGTACTTTGTTTTCGGAGCGCCGAGGTAGTATGTGTCGTTAGCTTCGAAGTTAACTGTTCCGTTTTCGAACTGCAGGAACTTGTAAGGTCCGGCACCCATCGGTTTTGTTGTAACGGAACGTACATGGCTCAGATCACCCTTGTCGAAACCGAACATGTTCTTGTCATAGTCATACTTCGCTGTTTCGCCATAGTAGTGCATCGGAGCGATTGTAACTGCCAGCTGGTAAACAGCAGGAGCGTCGACCTTTGTCATGTGGATTGTCATGTTGTAGTCGTCGACCTTCTTGATACCAGCGATGTTGGCAGCGGATTCACCTGTCTTGATACCTGTCAGATACTGGCCATAGTCATCGCCCATGTAATCAGCGAGGGACGGTCCGGCTGTCTCTGTAGCGAACAGGTTGATAACGTCGCCCTTATAAGCAGCTTCGATTACTTTATAAGCATCAGCTTCTGTAGCGCCTTCAGCTACTTCGAAGCCCCAGTTAGCGAGCTTAGCGGAGATGTCATCTGTCTCAGCATTGTAGCCAGCTGCTACAACGTAAGCGCAGATATCCTTGACAAGAGCTTCACCGGCTTTGTCAATGGATGCCCAGAAAGCCTTCTGCTGGTCTTCTGTGAAATATGTGAAGTCTGTGTTGTCACGTCCTGCAGCGACGATCAGGTCGAGCAGAGAGGACATACCGGAACGGTAAGCTTCCATACCTTCAATCGGCAGAGAGAAGAATGATGAGCTTCCATCATATGTCGGGTCAGCGAGTACATACATGTTGAAGATGACATCATCGATTGTCATTGCATCGCCGTCAGAGTACTTGATATCCTTGCGGAGTTCGATTGCATAATCGACACTTCCGTCAGCGTTCTCAGTAGCCTTGACATTGGCAGGTCCGTAATACTTGTAGTCTGTTCCGTTGTAGGCAATTGTCTCACCATCGATACCGTTGTAGATCAGTGCGCCTGTACGGTCAGAGGACATCAGAGAAATCTGTGTCATGCCCTGGACATCCTGGTCATAAGCTGTCTCGGCAAAGAACGGGGAGAACTTGCTGTTGAATGAGTCGTAACCTACAACAAGCGGTTTTGTGCTGGCAGATCCGCCTTCTTCTCCGCCCTGTTCACCGCTTCCGCCAGACGGTTTGTTTCCACCGTTGGAGCAGCCGGCGAGCATAGCGCCTGCGAGGAGAACTGCAGCAAACTTTTTAAAATTGCTCATTTGTTTTCCCTCCAAATAATGAATTGTCGTGAGAGTGCTTCTGTATTCGGCTGACCCTGCCACAAAAACATCTGCACACAATACGGCAATTATGAGTTGATTTTACTATTCTTGTAATTTTATGTCAATCTGACGTGTAAATGGTTTTATCCACTAATGCCGTGTTTTTTCTAATACCATTGAAAATTTTCAGAATTATTTTCATTTCTTCCAGACAGCTTCCAGAACACGGCGGCGCAGCGTGACGCAGAGCGGTATGCAGAGCATCAGGCATGCCTCATGGATCAGCGTCCAGAGTCCCCTGTCTCCCATGCCGCCGAACAGCGCCTGAAACAGCTGTCCGATGATTGTCATGATCAGGAAAACAGTCAGCACAAACAGCACGTCGGGAATGCGCTCGATCGTCTTCTTATATTTATAATCGCGTATCTCACCCTTTGAGGAAGTGATCCGTCCTGTCATATACAGCACGTTTGCCGCCAGGCAGATACAGACTGCCCAGGGAACCAGCACGTAGAACGTATTCCGCATGCCGGAAGCCGGAATACAGCCGGAAATCACCAGCAGCGCTGCCAGCAGTCCTTCCGAGATCCACACTTCCTTCAGGAAGGTCTCCCAGCTCTTTTTCTTTCCGTCATACACATACGTGATTCCGCGGAATTCATATTCACCGGCATCATTGACCTGGAACTCATTCAGATAGCCGTATTTTCTGTGCACTCTCTTTTTTTTCTCTTTTTCTGCCATTGCCGTTCTCTTCTTTTACTGTGTTCAAAATTATAGCAAATGCGCCTGCTTTGATGAACATACAAACGCATGAAAATGTGAAAGACGGATTTCTCCGTCTTTGAGCTCTTATTTCTTTTTTGCCGGGATTTCCTTGTAGATCAGATCTGCTTCCTCGTATTTGAACCATGCCATGCATCCGGACGCGGCTGCCTCCAGCAGGATCACCGCGATGGATGCCGGGATGCTTTTCTCCGCTGTGATGAACAGTCTGATCAGCTCCGCCGCGGCAGTCAGCACAGCCATGGCGCCGGCCGCAAGCAGCGCTGCGTCAAAGGTTTCCGCTGTTCTGTGATAGACGGAACGTTCCATTTTTGCGTCCGCGAATGTGAATTCGGTCACCTTTCTGATCAGAAAGATGGAAGCGCAGAGGCCGAGCCCGTACGGAACAAGCACGTATGCCGTTCTGACAAGACCGGTTGAGGGGATGCAGCCTGCCGCAATCTGCAGGATCAGGCTGAGCACAGAACAGAGCCAGAAGCGTTTCACCAGTTTTCCCAGCGGTCTTTTCCCCTGATAGACAAATAAATCTTCCTGTTCTCTGAGTTTCATTTCCAGGATCCTTTCTCTTCCATTTCCGCGAGACACTTCTGTGCTTCAGCGCAGATGGACTTCAGCGTGTTTTCCGCAAACGGACTGTCAAGACCTGCCTTCTCAAGAAGCGCTGTCCATACGTCGCTTCCGCCAAGCTTTGTATATGCCATGTACTTCTCCCAGGCAGCCTTTCTGTCATGACGGATCATTGACCAGAATTCCAGGGAGATCGTCTGCGCCAGGCAATAGTCGATATAGTAGAACGGTCTTGTGTAGATGTGATGCTTCAGCTGCCAGTGCTCGCCTTCGCTGTAGAAGGGAATCTTTCCATCCAGTCTCTGCCACGGCATGTACATGCCCATCAGCTTCTTCCAGACGGCATGGCGCTCAGCCGGCGTCATTTCCGGATGGTCATAGACCTCGTGCTGGAAGTGGTCGACCATGGTTCCGTAAGGGATGAACTTCAATGCTTTCGCAAGATGTGAATATCTGTATTTGTCCGCATCCTTTCCGAAGAAATCCTCTGCCCAGATCTCGGAGAAGAATTCCATCGACATGGAATGACATTCACAGCCTTCCAGCGTCGGCAGCTGTGTTTCAGCAGGCACGCGGTCACGGTTCATCCAGGAGGCGAAGGCATGGCCTGCCTCGTGGGTCACGACTTCGACGTCATGCTGGGTGCCGTTGAAGTTGGCGAAGATGAACGGTACCCGGTAATCCGGCAGATTCGTGCAGTAGCCGCCCTGTCTCTTGCCTTCTTTGGAAAGTACGTCCATCAGCTCGTCGTCCAGCATCGTACGGAAGAACGCGGACGTTTCAGGGGACAGCTCGTCGTAG
>ONSK01000013.1 GCA_900320455.1 uncultured Erysipelotrichaceae bacterium
ATCGTGAAGACAATGTGTCTGTGCGGTACATCGACACACATGCATTCAGCTTTAACAGCCAGTTTCTTCTGGTATTTGACACCGCAGGAAGTACAGAACCTGGAATGGCACTTTCTGCAGAAGAGCATCTCATTGTCGCAGTGATTGCATTCGAAAACATCATAGCCAAGATACATGGTATTGCAGAGAAGGACTTTCTGAACATTATCCAGAACACAGGGTCGTGCCTTTCCTGTTCTGTCCATTTCTACAAACCATGAATAATGATTCCATAGTAAATCTTTGAATCTCGGCTTGTCAGGATTATAGTTCACATCATCGCATGTGTAGACACCGTGATATGGGTATTGTGTGTATAAACTCGTATCCATCTTACTCTTATTATAAAATGAGCAGACAGTTTCGTATCTGCTCATTGTTCGTCAGTGGTCACGCAGTGACCTTTTTTTATATCCGGATCATCTGATAGCCGATGCCGATATGCGTGCGGATCAGATCATTTTCCGTATTTAGTTTCTTGCGCAGGGAAGTCATATAGACACGCAGCGATACGATGTCATTGTCAATGCCTGTTCCCCAGATATTGGAAATGATATACGTGTGAGTCAGGACTTTGCCGGTATTGCGTGCAAGCAGACAGAGCAGCTTGTATTCAATCGGCGTCAGATGCACGACATTGTCCCGTACCTTCACTTCGGCAGAGGCGAAATCAATCGACAGTTCGCCGTTGATGAACACCGTTTCCTCGCTTGCCGGCTGGTACTGGATGCGCCGCTGCGAAACGCGGATCCTTGCCATCAGCTCATCCACGGAGAACGGCTTTGTCAGATAGTCATCGGCGCCGGAATCAAGAGCGCTGATCTTGTCTGTCTCTTCGCTTCTTGCGGAAATGACAATGATCGGAACCTGCGACCAGGAGCGGATCGTTTCAATGACGCTGATGCCGTCCATATCGGGAAGACCGAGATCCAGCAGGATCAGATCCGGTTTGGCGGATGCGCATATTGAAACAGCTTCCTGACCGCCGGATGCCCGCAGATAGGAATACTGGTTCAGTTTCAGCGTTGTTGTGATCAGGTTGGAAACCGACCTGTCATCTTCAACGACCAGGATCTTAAACGGATTCATAGTTCACCTCTTTCAGCTTCAGTGTGAAGCGTATTACCGTGCCGTGCGGAGTGTTGTCCTGTGCTGTGATGCTTTGACCATGCGCCTCGATGATCATCGCGCAAAGACTCAGTCCCAACCCGAGACTTCTGCGGCTGTCAGTGATCTGCTTTCTGCCGGTATAGAACGGTTCAAAGATATGCTTTCTGTCTTCTTCGGCCATGCCCGGTCCGTCATCCGAAACACTGATGAGGACATGATCATCCTCACGCCAGGAGCGGATGATGATATGCGATCCTTCCGGGGTGTATTTCACGGCGTTGTTGACAAGATTAATGATGACCAGAGTGATCAGTCCGGAGTCCATCTCCGCCATCAGATAGTCATCAGACAGTACTGTTTCAATATGATGTCCGGATGCCCGGCGGTCAATGTGCTTCAGGCTTTCGGCAATGACATCCTCGACGCTTTCAATGCTCAGATGAATATACCTGCTGTTTTCCAGCTTTGTGACAGCGAGGATATTCTCCATCTCCATTCTGAGCCAGGAGGCATCCTCTTCAATATCGGAATAGATATTCATCCGCTCTTCTCTGCTTAATGCCTCCGCGTTTTCCATTAACGTTGCGGCATAGCCTGAGATCGAGGTGAGGGGTGTGCGCAGATCATGGGAGATGGATCTGAGCAGACCGGAACGGAAGCGTTCATTCTGCATCAATACCTCCGCTTCCTTGCGCTCTTTCACTGTCTTCATATTTTCCAGTGTCAGCGCGCATTCGCTCAGAATCGAAAGCAGGATGGTATTTTCATATTCATTGAACGGCTTGTGATCCATGTCAATGCCGATCACGCCGTAGATCTGCTTGGAGGTGTGAATGCTGAGATACTGCCGGAAACAGTCCGGGAAGATTTCTGTAAAGGCACCTGCTCTGCGGTCATTGTCAAATACCCAGACAGCCGCTTCCGCTTCTTTTTCCGGAAGACTGACATCGCCATCCCCGTTCCTTCCGAAGGGGCGCATGGCAGACAGCCTGTCCCGGGAAGGGAAGAACAGAATATCCTTGTTCAGAAGATTGACGAGCTGCCGGCAGGTGATATCGATGATATCCGTTTCATCCGCTGCTTTCTGCAGGGAGGTGGACGTATCGAGAAGCACCTTTGCCTGATACGCGTTTTCCACCGACTGGTGCACGATGTTCTTCATGCGGGCAGCCAGCGAACCTGTCATCAGAGCAGCGACGACAGTTACGAAATATGTCATCAGATATTCGGAATCATATACGAACAGGGTAAAGCGCGGTTCAATGAACAGGAAGTTGAACAGCAGAATATACAGGATCGAGGCAATCAGACCATAGATGCGGTCCGATGTCAGAATCGAAGTCAGAAGCACGGCAAGAATATAAATCGTGATGATATTGGCGTTGGAGAACCGTGACTGATCAAACCAGAACGACAGCAGCGTTGCCAGCGTCATGACGGCAATCAGAATCAGCACATCCTTCATGTTCCAGCGGATCGATCTGCTTCCGGAAGGTGCGTTTGTCGGCCTTGTCGCAAGGGCATCGGGAATGATGTGAATATCAATGTCCGGAAGATAGCGGACAATGTGGGAAGTCAGCGTGCCGCGGCTGAACAAGAGACCGGAAGGCGCGCTGTTTCCGATAAACAGATCACTGACACCCGAGCGTCTTGTATATTCGGCAATGGACAAGGCAATGTCATTGCTGGAAATCAGATGAACAGAGGCATGCAGTTCCTTCGCAAGACGGATATTCTCATCCAGGGTTCCGCCCTGGCCGGCAAGGGAAGGATCTCCGACATAAAGCGCAGTGAAAGGGGCATGCATCGCTTCCGCCATTTTCGCGGCGGCTTTGATCACATGCCTGCTGCTGGGAGATGCGGACAGACATACGAGAATGCCCGGTTTTTTGAAATCACTGCTGTTCATCTGTGTATATTCATCGTATCAGAATGCCGCTGTCGAAGAGAGATCGTACAAACGGCGACAGGATGGTGCGGTAGATGATTCTGACAGGCGTGTTGTTTTTGGAGAGTGGAACGACTTTCACCGTTCCGCTGCTGAAACTGATCCGGTCCATGCGGCAGACAGCGCTGATCTGTGTGAAATCATCGTCTGTCAGGGAAGAAGAAGCGTCGCTCAGCACCGCAACGTCGATCCTGCGTCTTTCCATTTCCGTCAGGATCTCACTGCTGGAACCGCTGAG
The DNA here is from genome assembly GCA_900320455.1 of uncultured Erysipelotrichaceae bacterium. Lineage (GTDB taxonomy): Bacteria > Bacillota_I > Bacilli_A > Erysipelotrichales > Erysipelotrichaceae > Bulleidia. Next base: position 3,336 of record ONSK01000013.1, read on the forward strand.
GAGTTCACACTCTTCCTGCTGCGGCGCATCCGCGAACATGGACGCGAACATCGGATTGTCAACGGCGATTCTGATCTTCTGTCCGGAAGATTCTGTTTCCGGCATCGTGCTCTGCGGTACTGGATATAATATATCCCAGAATCTGTCCATTGCGATATACAGAACTGCCGCGCAGACAATCAGGCTGATCAGAACTGCGATATTCATCAGCATAATACATCACCCCGTTCACTTTTTGAAAAAGATTCTCTGCACATCATCGCTCTTTCCAAGCACAAGCATGGACTGGCCAGAGTGCAGAAGGGTTTCATAACGGACATCCATATCCATTCTTCCGTTTTTTACCCCGAGTACATTCAGATTGTAATTCCTGCGGATATCGAGTTCACCGACACGCTTTCCGTCCCAGTGCTGCGGCACGGCGATTTCATAGATGGCATAGCCGTCCATGAGCTCGATATAGTTGGAGATATTGTCAGAGCTGTAGCGGATTGCCGTCCAGCTGCCAAGCTGACGCTCCGGGAACACCACCGCGGAGGCACCGTTGCGCAGAAGGAACTTCTCCTGGTTGGCACTCGTTGCTCTGGCAACGATCTTCTTTGCGCCAAGCTCTTCCAGCAGGAACGTTGTTTCCAGCGAGCTCAGGAAGTCATCGCCGATGGCGACGATGCACAGATCGTAGTTTTCAATTCCCAGGGAACACATGAATGCCTTGTCGGTGCTGTCGCCGATCTGGGCAGCCGTGACATAATCCAGGATCTTGTTGATGCGTTCTTCATCTTTGTCTATGGCCATGGTCTGATGACCGAGCTCATTAAGCCGGATGGCAGTGTATCTGCCGAATCTTCCCATGCCGATTACAAGTACGTTTTTCATTCTCTTTCTCCTGTCAGCCGATCATCAGATTCCCTGCCGGGTATCTGGCGTTGATTCTGGCGTGCTTCGTGATTGCCGCGTAGGCAAGCGTGAGTCCGCCGACTCTTCCGAAATACATATATGACGCAAGCATCAGCTTGGAAGCTGTGCTGAGGGATGGTGTGATGCCCGTTGTCAGGCCGACTGTGCCAAGCGCAGAGGCACATTCGAACATGGAAGCGGACAGGGAGATGGACTCCAGCGAACAGAGCACGCATGTCCCAAGAAGCAATAGCCCGAGATAAATCGTGAGCAGGCACATGGCACGCCGCACGATTTCATCGTTGATTCTTCTGCCGAAGGCGATGACGTTCTCTTTCCGTCCGGCATCAGAGATGGCAGCGGCTGTCAGTGTGAATATCGTTGTCAGCTTGACGCCGCCGGCTGTTGATCCGGGAGCGCCGCCGCAGAGCATCAGGAAGATTGTGATCAGAAGGCCTGTTTCCGACATGGCTGAATAATCAGCGGTATTGAAGCCGGCAGTACGCGGCGTGACAGACTGGAAGAAGGACATCATGATTCTTTCTTTCAGCGGCTCTGCTGAGAATTCAATCAGGAAGAAATAGGCAAACGGAATCACAAGCAGGACTGCCGTTGTGCAGAGAATCACCTTTGTCTGGAAACTGTATCTGTCGATGCGGTATTTCTGATGGAACAGGTCGTTCCATGTGAGAAAGCCGAGACCGCCGGTGATGATCAGAAACGGAATGACAAGATTGATGATGACACTGCCCCGGAAAGCTGTCAGTGACGAATAAGGAGATTCAGCTCCCATCAGATCAAATCCTGCATTGCAGTAAGCCGAGACTGAATGAAAGACGGAGGCGCCGATACCGCGCAGTACTCCAAAACGGGGAATGAATACCGGCAGAAGAAGCACAGCCCCGAGGCACTCCACGGCCAGTGTCATCTTCAGGATGAACCTTGTAAAACGGATGATGCCGCCGATCTGCGGCGCAGAGATCGCATCCATCATCAGACTTCGCTGGCGGATGCCGATCTGCCTTCCGGTAAACATGATGACCAGAATTGTGCATGTGATGACACCCAGTCCGCCGACCTGGATGAGCAGGAAGATGATGATCTTCCCGAACAATGACCAGTATGTCGCGGTATCATGGACAATCAGTCCGGTGACGCACGACGCCGAAGCGGCAGTGAACAGCGCGTCCGCAGGAGATGTCCATTCGCCGGATGATGAAGAAACCGGCAGACTCAGCAGAAAGGTTCCCAGCAGAATGATTGCCAGAAAGCTCAGCAGAATCAGCTGGAACGATGTAATATGTCTGCTCAGATACTGAAACAATTTTCTGGTCATGGCATCTGTCCTCACCTGCATTATGATATTTCCGGCGTTAAGATCGGATTAAAGATCAGCACATGACATTAAAATTGCGTTAAAATCCTTTTTCCTTTGAAAAGAATCAGAAATGAAAGATAATGAAGACAGGGGAACAAGGAGAAATATCATGATCAGAAGAAAAGATGAATGCAGTGTTGAATATAATGAGCACCTGCGCGGCGGTGATGGTACAGTCAAGCTGACCCAGTTCATCGCTTCCCCGGATGATCTGTGCGGAAAGGGCAGATCCTTCGCAAGAGTTTTACTGAATCCCGGTTGCAGTATCGGCTACCACGGACACGAGACGGATTCAGAACTCTACTACATTCTGAAGGGAACAGCTGAATACAATGACAACGGCACCCTGAAGACAGTGACGGAAGGAGACGTCACGATCTGTCCGCCGGGAGAGGGACATGGCATCGCCAACAAGAGCGAAGATGTCGTGGAACTGATCGCTGTGATCGTTTACGCATAAGAATTAAAAGGTCCGAGACTGTCAATCAATTGACAGTCTTTTTGTAATAGAAAACCTCCAGATAGTCCGGAGGTTGAACGATGCAGGAAAGTACTGCCGTACGTCGATATCCTCTTCTTTTCTTCCGAAGTAGACAGTCCGGCTGTCAGAAGGAAAATGCAGGAATTTCACAGAGCCGGCGTCAGTATCGTTGTCACGACGTTCGGCGCGAAAGGTTCAGCGGCACTGGATGAAACCGGATTTACCCTGTGTGAAGCGGAGAAGACAGACGACGTTCTGGATTCGATGGGAGCGGGAGATACGTATATCGCTGGCTTCCTGCCGAAAATCTGTTCGAATTATACGATCATCGATACGAAGGAATTCGCTCTTGCCGGCATCCGGGAAGAATACAGAGGCACTATTTCCCATCTCGTCATGCATGCTGTAAACAACCGCGTGGATGCGTATCTTGAATATGAACTCCGTCATCCGATGACGATCCGCAGATATTACCGCCAGTTTGATTATTGAGAAGAGGAAACTCTTCTTTTTTTCTGAAAGGCAACGGTATAATGAAATCAGAACAAAAGGAGATTTGACATATCATGAGATTTTCAAAAGATTTCTTCTGGGGCGGCGCGACAGCTGCCAACCAGTACGAAGGCGGCGTCAAGGAAGGCGGTGCAGGACTTTCCACAGCTGATGTCATGACCAACGGCTCCCATACCGTCAGAAGACAGGTCACATGGAAAAAGGAAAACGGTGAGACCGGTTCCACACCGCTGTGCTTCGGCAGTCCCGAAAGACATCTGCCGGAAGGTGCTGTTCCGTGTGAACTGGATGATCCGAAATACTACTATCCTTCCCATATTGCTTCTGATTTCTATCACCATTACAAGGAAGACATCAGACTCTGCGCGGAAGAAGGATTCAACTGCCTGCGCTTCTCCATCAAGTGGTCCAGACTGTTCCCGAACGGCGATGACGAAGTGCCCAATGAAGAAGGCATTCGGTTCTACAGCAATGTATTCGACGAATGCAGAAAGTACGGCATTGAACCGCTCGTCACATTATCCCATTACGAGACACCGCTCGCACTTGCCGCAAAGTACAACGGCTGGGACAGCAGATACCTCGTGGACAAATTCGTCAAGTATGCCGAGACATGCTTCGAGCGTTTTGCCGGCAAGGTAAAGTACTATCTGACATTCAATGAGATCAACTGCATCGAGGCAGCTCCCTACGTAACAGCTGGTCTGATTCACGCAGATCCTCAGAACATCGCAAACGCGACATTCCATCAGTTCCTGGCTTCCGCTCTTACAGTCAAAGCGGCGCACGAAAAGCATCCGGAGATCAGAGTCGGCATGATGCTGGCATACGGACCGACATACGCCTTCACAACAGATCCGGAAGATCAGCTGCTTGCCCAGCAGGGAATGAACAGAACACTGTTCTACTCCGACGTGCAGATGCTCGGCAGATATCCGAATTACAAGCTTGCCCAGTATGACAGAGAAGGCATCGTCATTCCGGCACAGGAAGGCGATATGGATATCCTGGCGAAGTACACATGCGACTTCCTCAGCTTCAGCTGCTACGGTTCCCATGTCGTCACATACCATGATGAGAATGAGAAACCGGGTGAAGGCAACGGCGGCACACAGATGCATATGGTCAGAAATCCGTACCTCAAGACAAATGCCTGGGGATGGGCAACAGACCCGCAGTGCCTGAGAATCACGCTGAACACATTCTATGACAGATATCACTGCGATCTGTGGTGTGTCGAGAACGGCATCGGCTGGAATGACAAATTCGAAGACGGAACAGTGCATGATGACTACCGTATCGACTACATGAGAGCGAACATCAAGTCCATGCGTGACGCAGTCGAATTCGACGGCATTCCGCTGATGGGCTATCTGTACTGGGGATGCGTTGACATGGTATCCAACGGCGAAGGAGAGATGGCAAAGAGATACGGCCAGATCTATGTCGATGCCGATAACCTCGGCAAGGGCACCTTCACAAGAACCGTGAAAGATTCCTATCACTGGTATCAGAAGTGCATCGCTTCCAACGGCGAAGACCTCGATTGAACAGAATGAAAGCATGTGCCTGAAGTGACACATGCTTTTTGTGTGCTCTGATAATCCGTATGAATTACTTCGCTTCAACACGGCGGATGCCGATGACCATCAGCACCGTGCCGATGCAGGATGCAATGACCGCGATCAGAAGAACATTGGATGTGCTCATGATCTGGAACAGCTGACCGCCCGCAAGGCTGGAAAGCAGACCGCCGACAGTGGTGGAAACGCTCATGACAGCCTGACCCTTGTTTCTGTCTTCCGCGGCGACATTTTCATTGGCGAAATAGACCGCAGCCGGAAGCAGGGCCGCATAGCCGAACATCTGCAGTGCCATGACGAGATAGAATATCGTGACATTCGGGCACAGCAGTGTCAGGACATGCTTGAGGGAGAAGAAGATCGCCGCGATGATCATCATTCTGTTGACGGGAATCTTCTCAATGATCTTGGAGAAGGCAAACATCGTCGGCAGCTCGCACATGGCGGCGATGAACAGTGCTGTACCCTGGATGGATTCAACAGCGCCGGCAGCGGAAGCAGCTTCCTCACCGATGATGTTCGTGATGATCTTGGCAATGTATGTGTTGATCAGCATATGGCAGAAGTACAGCAGGACCATTGAGATGACAATGAGCAGTACCTTGTTGTACTTTTTGAAGAACTCCATATAGGAAAGACTCTGGACTTTCTCCGCTTCTTCCGCATGTTCCGCATCCTCCGCTTTCTTGGAAGGCGTAGGCATCAGCTGGATCAGGAAGAAGGACAGTGCCGCAAAGACGATGACGTACCAGGGCAGAACAGACTTGCCCAGCCATCCCCACAACTGTCCGATCAGCGAGGAACCGACAGCGTAAGCGCCGGAACCGATGCCTCTTCCGACACCGTAGTTGATCTTCTGACCGTCTTTTTCATAAATGAATGCCATGGAGTTGAACAGCGGCAGGCTGACTGTGGCGCAGAAGAAGCACGCGACAGTCGCAATGATCATCAGGAAGGAGCCCTGCGGCAGGAATGCCAGCAGCGCTGCCAGAACGATCGTCGCGATCATGGCCATGGAAATGAATTTCTTTTCGTCAAGTGTTTCGGACTTGTCAACCAGACTTCCCGCGAAAGGCTGTCCGATCAGTCCGCAGAGGCTGATACTGGTAATGATGATACCGACCGTTCCGTCAGAGAAGCCGCTCTGGGAAAGGAAGTTGTAGGAATACCCGGCTGTCGCAGCGACCATCAGCATAAATGACGCATTGATCAGCGCATACTTCAGATTCAGATACTTATACTTCATGAAATTTCTGTCTCTCCTTAAGCAATATTGTATTTGAATTCAGGATAAAATGCATTATGAAGGATACGGTCACAGCGGATTTCAGTCTCTTTATACACACTTTTCAAAAAATGTGAACCAACCCTGAAATATTGATGATGTGCGGATGCCAAGGATTCTGTGCCCATCGGCGATTTGCAGTTTATAATGAGAAATAGCACCAGCGTAACGTCATTGAACGATGACACCGTCAGCGAGTCGCTGCCGGGATACGAAAACACTGCACATGCGCATGGCGCAGTTCCTGTGCTCGCAGCAGTACAGCCCATTTCATGGGTCCCGGAACTGCAGCTGCGCGCAGAAACATTCGCAAGTGGTGCTTTGGAAGGGAGGAGAGAAGAATGATCGTCTATCATGAACTGTCCTCCCTTTGTCTTGATCTTGGCATTGAAGCGAAGACACTGTATGCCTTAAGCAATAACGTCTCTTCGCATTATCATGAAGTGAAAATCCCGAAAAAGGGCGGCGGTATGAGAACACTTCATGTTCCGGATGAGGTGCTGAAACACGTGCAGAAGCGCATTGCGGATCAGCTGCTTGCCTGTGAGGAGATCTCAGCGTATGCTTATGCGTACAGATACGGATGCTCGGCGAAGATGAACGCGAAGCGTCATGTGAATCAGGAAATTGTCATGCGGCTTGATATCCGTGATTTCTTTGATCACATCACATTCGCGCAGGTTCGTGAACATGCCTTTCCGAAATGGAAATACAGCGAGCCTCTGCGGACATTGCTGAGTGTTCTCTGCATTGATGAAGATTCCCTGCCGCAGGGATCACCGGCTTCACCGGCCATCTCCAATATCATCATGCGTCCTTTTGATGATGTGATGGGTGAATGGTGCCGCAGGAAAAAGATCACGTATACAAGATATTGCGATGATCTGACATTCTCCGGCAGCTTTGAACCAAACGAAGTCATAGCTCAGGCCGCTTTATTTCTGAGCCATCTGGGGTTTTTCCTCAATGAGAAGAAAACGGTGATCCGGAGGAAGGGACAGCGGCAGTTTACAACCGGACTGATCGTCAATGAATCTGTATCAGTACCGCCTGAATACCGCAGAAAGATCCGTCAGGAGATGTATTATCTTCAGAAATACGGGCTTTCTTCCCATCTCGAACAGATCAGTGAAACAGACGAAATAACATATCTGAGAAGCCTGCTGGGAAGGATACGTTATGTTCTGTATATCCATTCATCTGAAGAATTCAGAAACTACGAAGCGATTGTGCTGAAATTAACCGAGGAAACAAGTCATGGAAGAGACGATCAGAAAACAGACTGCGATGCTGGAAGAGCTGAGTGAGGCGGAAAAGGCCTATGCCCGTCAGTTTTCCGAAGATATCGATATTATGGATTCAAGGGCAGTGCTCCAGTACGGCATGGCAGCCCAGAAGAAGATCATGCAGTTTTCCGAGGCATCCCTGTTTGAGATTCCTTCCGCTGATCAGGAGGAGATCGCGAAGGATATCCGGAAGCTGAAACGGAAACTGGCGGAATTCCGCACCCAGTATGAAAGAAGCACATTGAAACCCGGCAATGAACAGGCACTGACGGAATTCAAATCGATCTATGATTCCTTCTCATCCGCGCTGATCGAAGCGGCGAGAAGAATGCAGATCCACCGCAGTTCTCTTTTAAGACACGTATCCAGACTTGATAAGCATTATGAAACATGTCTGAAGATCATCCGTGAGTTTGATCTGTATCTCTATGCCGGAAAGATTCATCTTGAGACATGCCGTGAGGATATCCTGCAGGAACTGCATGAGAAGGCGGAAAAGACAAAAGCGATGCAGGATCTCGAAATCATGCGGGATTATTCAAGAGCCTGCCTGCGCTTTGAGAAGAAGCTCTCTGACCTCAGCATCTCAAGAGCGCTGCCGTTTCAGACAATGGCGCAGATCCGTCTGATGCAGAACAACGCAGCAGCGCTGGCTGAGAATCTGAATCGTCTGTGCACGGATACGTTCCCGCTGTATCGCAGCAGACTTGTATTCTCGCTTGGTCTTTCAGATGAAAAGATCATCGCTTCCGAAACCTTTGAGGAAGTATGCGATGATCTGAACAGAACATTGAACGCGATATTGAAAATGCAGACAGAAAGCAGGGAAAAAGAAAAGAAGGGACTCAGTCTGTTCGGCTGATCTCTCTGTTTCTTCCGCAATGGCGGCAGTAGACCGCATGCGGGCTGTTCAGCGTTCCGCAGTGCGTGCACGTCCAGTTTGCCTTCGGATTAACGGGGCGGGGACTGCCGCAGTGCGTGCAGAAATTGTAATCATTCGGATTGACGGTATTACACTGGATGCATCTCCAGGAATCCTTCCGCAGCGTATCCAGCTCATCGTCATCAACGGCGGAATCCGGCAGATTGAGAATCACGGAATCTGCCTTTTTCTTTTCATAGGCAGGCTCCAGCGTCAGCACAGGACCGCTTTCCGCTTCATCAAGTGATGCGGGCATCTCCAGGGTGATCTCTTCCGGTTTTTCATCCGGCAGGCTTTCCGCAAGAGAAAGCGTAATCGTTTCTTCTTTCTTTTCCTGTGTATCAGAAACAAGTGAGAGGGTGATCTCACTCTCGTTATTTTCCGGCCGGTCTGATTCCGGCAGGATCAGTGTAATGTTCTTTTCCATAGGTATCTCCATCCAAATTATAATTCTTTCTTATGGAGACTGGTATAATGAAAGAAAGCAACAGGAAAGCAGAGGCTTACTGAAATGGATGCGAAAACAAGAAAGATCATGAAACTGACTGCGGTGGATGTCCGCAAAGGCATTATGGCATCCACGCACGCGGCGAAGAGCGGACACCCGGGAGGGAGTCTTTCAGCCGCAGATGTAATTACGTATCTGTATTTTAAGGAGATGCGCATTGACCCGGAACAGCCCGACTGGCCGGAGAGGGACCGTTTTGTTCTTTCGAAGGGACATGCCGCACCGGCGCTGTACACGGCACTGGCGCTGCGGGGATACTTTCCCCAGGAAGATCTGCTCACACTGAGAAAGATCGATTCGCCATTGCAGGGACATCCCAACATGAACACCGTCAAAGGCGTGGACATGTCGACAGGCTCGCTCGGACAGGGAATCTCGGCAGCTGCCGGCATGGCAAAGGGACTGCAGTTTCTGAAGAAGGATGCCAGGGTGTATGTGCTGTGCGGAGACGGTGAGATGGAGGAAGGCATTGTCTGGGAAGCGGTGATGTTCGCTGCCCAGTATCAGCTGGACAATCTCTGCATCATCGTTGATGTGAATGGTTTGCAGATCGACGGAAAGACAAAGGATGTCATGAATACCGAACCGCTGGATGAAAAATTCAGAGCATTCGGCTGCCGGGTCATTTCCCTGAACGGACATGACTTCGATGACCTGGAAAAAGGATTCACGTTCTTCCATGAGAATATCGGCCAGAAGAAACCAAGCGTGCTGCTTCTTTCCACGGAGAAAGGCAGAGGTGTTGCCTATATGGAGAATGAGGCAGGCTGGCACGGCAAGGCGCCGAATGACGACCAGTTCCGGATCGCAATGGCAGAACTTGACGCCCACAGGCAGGCACTGGAGGTCTTATGAGTGAGAAGATGAAAAAAGCCACAAGAGTCAGCTACGGCGAAGCACTTGCAGAACTTGGAAAAGAACATGCGGATGTTGTCGTGCTTGACGCTGATCTTGCCAGCGCGACAAAGACGGATATTTTCCGGAAGGAGTTCCCGGAAAGACATATCGAATGCGGCGTGGCAGAACAGAACATGTATGACGTATCCGCCGGACTTGCCTCGGTCGGACTGGTGCCGTTTGCGTCAACGTTCGCGATGTTTTCCGCCGGCAGGGCATTTGAGATGATCCGCAATACGATCGGATACGGACATCTGAACGTCAAGATCGGCGCGACGCACGGCGGCGTATCGGTCGGTGAAGACGGCGCATCTCATCAGTGCTGTGAGGATTTTGCTCTGATGCGCACGATTCCCGGCATGACGGTGCTGTGTCCGGCAGATGATATCGAGGCAAAAGCAATCGTAAAAGCGGCTTATGAAATCAAAGGACCTGTCTACATGCGTTTCGCAAGAGCTGCCTCGGAACAGGTCCATGATCCGGAAACCTACGCATTTCATCCGGGAAAAGGGGAAGTGCTGAAAGAAGGCAATCAGGGATGTATCATCGCTGTCGGCATGATGGTGCCGGAAGCAATGAAGGCATCGGAAATCCTGGAAGCGGAAGGCATCTTCCCGCGGGTCATCAATATGGCGACCATCAAGCCGCTGGATGAGGAATGCATCATCAGGGCTGCGCATGACTGCGGCTTTATCGTAACAGCAGAAGAACATACCATCATTGGAGGTCTTGGCGAAGCGGTATCGGCAGTGACTGCGGAAAACTGTCCGGTGCCGGTCAGGCGGATCGGAATCCGTGATACATTCGGCCGCTCCGGTACAGCTGCACAACTGCTGAAAGTGTACGGGTTGACTGCTGAAGACATCGCAGATGCCGTCAGAAAACAATATTCGAAGTAATAATGAAAAGCCGTCTGCGTGCAGGCGGCTTTCATGC
>ONSK01000217.1 GCA_900320455.1 uncultured Erysipelotrichaceae bacterium
AACTATCTGACATTTCCCGCCCGTTTTATTTACGGTTATTTTTCTGTATACCTTGCGTTCGCGGCAGGATACCAGACGGCAAGGATCGGCGGAGCCCGCAGAAAAGCGGCAGGTGCCGGTCTGTTTACCATACTTGTATATTTTCTGATCTGCCCGTGGGACAGCTATCAGGCGTGGACAGATCAGAACGGCGTATTCGCGGCGATCCTGTGCGGCCTTTTTGTCGGAAAGCTGTTTTCTTATGCGGAAAAGAAAAACTGGTGTATTCCGATCTCTTCTCTGCCGCAGAATCTGCTGGATACATATAATCAGTGCATTCCCGGCGCTGCTGCCCTGATCACTGCTCTGATCATTCATGTTGTCTTTACACTGACGCCGTACGGTGATTTTCAGAATGCCGTAACCGTTCTTCTGCGCGCGCCTCTGACAGTACTGGGCGCCAATCTGTTCGGACAGATCGCGCTTTCCCTTGCATCGGGAATTCTCTGGTTTTTCGGAATTCACGGCGGCAACGTGGTCATGCCGATCTATACTCTGCTTTTTACAAATCTTCAGATGGAAAATCTGCTGGCATTCCAGAACGGTCTGCCTCTGCCCCACCGGATCATTGGCTACACGCTCTCCATCGGCAACGGATCACTCCCGCTTGTCCTGTGCATGCTTATATTTGCCAGATCCCGTTCCAACCGCACCATTTCCAAGACTGCGCTGATCCCGTCACTTTTCGGTGTGGATGAGCCTGCATATTACGGTTACCCGATGATCATGAATCCTGTTTTTCTGGTTCCATGGGTGCTTGGCACATCTCTGATCCCGAGTATAGGAACATACCTTCTTCAGATCCTTGGCCTGCTCCCGAATCATTCCGGCGTGCTGACCCAGTTTGTACCCCCGTTTGTAACGAACTTTACAGCTTACGGCTGGGCAGGTGTGTTCTGGGGATTTGTCCTGCTCGCCGTCATGGTCATGATCAATTATCCGTTTGTGAAACTGTATGACAGAAAGCTTCAGAAGGAAGAGCAGGAAGAATCATGAAGCGGCTGAATGAAAACAGCTGAAAACAGTTCGTGGAAAACAGACGTCGGCAATCTGATAATAAAAGCGGAGGAAATAACATGGAAAAGATCAACTGGAAAGAAACAATGCTTCCGGATACAAATCCCGACGTCCGTCTGCTTGTGCCGGAAAAGAATAAAGCCCCGAACGGAAGAGCGATCCTGGTCCTTCCCGGCGGCGGCTATTTTACCTTTTCCAACAGTGACAGGAATATCATTCCGATGTGGTATCAGGAACACGGCTACACATGTTTTGTGCTGCTGTATTCCGTTCGTGAATATGCCCATTACCCGGCTCCGCTGCTGGATGCCTCAAAGGCGGTATGGTATATCCGCTCGCATGCGGAAGAGTACGGCATCGATCCCGATCAGATCATCGTGATGGGCTTCTCAGCCGGCGCGCATGTTGCCGCAATGCTTGCCGCGGCATGGCATAAGGAGTTCAGCACAAAGGGAACGGACATTCCCTATGGCGGAAACAGGCCGAACGCGACAGTCACCGGCTTTACACCGACGGAATTTGAATCGTTCTATGAGAAAAACGGCGCTGACGCGAAAGGACCGGAGATGGTCATGAATGAAAATGACGAGGTGTTCCGCGATATCACTTCGCTGACCGCGACGAATTATATTTCCGAACTGACGCCGCCTGCCTTCCTCTGGAAGACAAGTGCGGACGTGCCGGAGAGCACAACGGAATACTACCGGATGTGCAAGAAGTATCATGTTCCCTGTGAGATCCATATCTTTACCGATCCCAACCGCTGTGTCGGCATGCATTTTGACCAGGAACTGTATCCCGATGACGATGTATCAAAATATTCGTTAAATACAGCCATGTGGCCGCAGATGTCACTGAACTGGCTGGATATGATCTTTGCAGGAAAAGGAGAGTGAAAAAGATGAAACTGTTTGTACAGGCTGATGACTACGGAATGACAACAGGCGTTACCGACGGTATTGTCGCATGCGGCAGAGACGGCGTTCTCACCCAGACAGGTTTATTTACCAACATGCCTTCCACTGAATACGCAGTGAAAAAATGGAAAGCGGAGATGCCTCATGTTCTGCTTGGCCAGGATCTGAACCTTTCCACCGGACGTCCGGTGACTGATCCGAAGCGGATCCCGTCTCTTGTCAACGAAGACGGAACCTTCCTTACATCAAGACAGCACCGCGTAAAGCAGGCGGAAGACCCGGATCATGTCAGATACGAAGACGCATATCTGGAATATGACAACCAGGTAAAGAGATTCATTGAACTGGTCGGCGACAAGCCTGGCTACATCGGCGGCCACGCGTTCTTCAACGATGTCACAAATAAAGCGCTTGAGGATATCATCGCGAAGTACGGATGCCGCAATGCCATGAAGCTGATCGATCCCTGGGACAAATCCTTTGTCCGGATGACAGGCTGGGGCGGACCGGTGATAAAGGCAGACAAGAGCTATGACTACAGCGTCAATACCCAGCTGGCGCAGGATCCCATTGCCTACTGGAATGAAACACTGAAGGAAAAGATGGAAGCGATCGCGGATCAGGATGTGCTGTGCGTGCTGCATACGCATGCCGGCTTCCTGGACAGAGATCTCTATAAACTTTCTTCCTTCTCCGCAGTCAGACCGATGGAGGCAGCCTTCATCTGTTCGAAGGAACTGCGTGAGTTTGTGGATAAGTATCACGTAGAACTGGTCAATTACAGCTATTTTGACTGAGCATGGCAGAAAGCCATGCTTTTTACATGCTGGAATGATACTATGAATTCAGGTCTAGTTCTGAGAAAGGAAAGAGGATCATATGTATTGTGAGAAATGCGGATATACACAGGAAGAAGAAACGAACTTCTGTCCAAACTGCGGCGCAAAGCTGATCAGGCCTGTTGAAATGCCGGCGGAAGTGAAAGAAGAACCTGAAACAGAAACAGCTGCTCCTGTGAAAGAAACGGAAGTTCAGCCGGAAGTAAAAACGGTACCGGAGCCTGTACCGGAAAAGAAGAAGAGCAGAAAACCGCTGCTGTTTGTCCTGCTTGCG
>ONSK01000012.1 GCA_900320455.1 uncultured Erysipelotrichaceae bacterium
CGGGTGGTGCTTTTATGATGCACGTAATTCTTCAGTTTCTGGTAATCCGGATCCGCCGTGATATCGCAGACAGCAGTCAGAAACGCCATCGCTGTCTCATTGTCGGCTTCCAGAAATGTCTGTTTTGATCCAACTACTTTTGTCGTGCTGTCTCACCTCCTGTCCGTATGTATTCTCATCATTCGTACTGAATGGCTTTTTTCATATCTTTGATGTGATCCATCAGGCATTCATTGACCCATGTGTCCTGCATGACTCTTTCTCTTGCCGAAGCTGCCGATCCGGAAAGCGCCAGGGACAGCTGGTATTCCCGGGTGAACCACGGCTGGTTCAGATATTCCCTGTTCTCAGGCAGTTTCTTCGCGAGCTCCCAGGCTTCATCAAGAAGCTGTTCTGTCTTCTCATCGGTATGGATTTCAACTGTGTAGGTGTTCATATGGTTTCCTTTCCCGCATATGACGTGCGTTCACCTCGCCGGTGGTCTCCCCTATCATAGCATGTTTCCCGCCATTTCGCGGCAGGTATAGTACAATGTCCCCATGAATATAAGACATGCGCAAATGAGCGATCTCGATGCGGTCGCATATGTGGAAAGCGTCTGCTTTCCGCCGGAAAGAGCCTGTTCGAAGGAACGCTTCGCAGGCCGCCTGCAGTACTATCCCAATCACTTCCATCTGCTCTTCCTCGATGAGAAACTGATTTCCTTTACCGACGGCTTTGTGACAGATGAAAAGGACCTGCGGGATGAGATGTATGAAGATCCTTCCCTGCATGATGAAAACGGCAGATGGCAGATGATCTTCGGTGTCAATACCCTGCCTGAATACAGGAATCACGGCTATGCCGGCATTCTGATCAAAGACATGATCAGACAGGCGAAGGAAGAACAGAAAGCAGGTCTCGTACTGACGTGCCTTGAGGAAAAGATTCACTGGTACGCTTCCTTCGGCTTTGTGAACGAGGGTATCTCTTCTTCCGAGCACGGCGGTGTCACCTGGTATCAGATGCGTCTCTCATTCTGAGTAAAACCGGTTCTGTTACGAACCGGTTTTTGCGTCTGTATCAGTCCCAGCGGCTGATCAGTTTATCGATTTCCTTGATGAACTTCTTCAGTTCACTGCTCTTTGCGTCTGATCTTCTTTCAATCAGACGGATCAGCTTTCTGCCCTTTTCCATCAGTTCATTGTAGTATCTGTTATCTGATGTGACATTCTTTTCTTTTTCTTCGCGGATGACTTCCTTCTTCTCTTCGCCGCTCATCACCTGTTCCGGCGCATCCGTGCTGACATATGTGTTTGTGAGCAGATCAAACACATAGCCGGAATACGGCGCGGAAGCTTCATAGCCGTATGTGTTTCTGAGCAGTTCGGCATACGCGGAAGCGGTGCTGTCTTCCCCATGCACGACAAATACGCTCTTTGGTTTTTCGGGATTGTCTGTCAGCCAGCGCACCAGACCATTGCGGTCGGCGTGGGCACTGACGTCCTGGAGCTGCACGATTTCCGCGGCGACATGGATATCTTCCTGGAAGATCCTGACATCCGTTTCCCCGTCAACGAGTCTTCTGCCCAGTGTTCCTTCCGCCTGATAGCCGGCAAAGGCCACGGTGCATTCTTTCCGCCAAAGATTGTGCTTGAGATGATGCTTGATGCGTCCGCTTGTGCACATTCCCGAAGCGGAGATGATTACAGATGGTTTTGTGTTTGTGTTGAGCAGTCTTGACTCTTCCACGTCAATGACCATCTTCAGGTTTTTGAATACCAGGGGATTGCCGCCTTCACGGATGATGCGCATCGCCTCTTCATCGTAATAGCCGAAGGTGTTGTCCGCGAAGATCGCCGTGGCTTCCTCGGCCAGAGGGCTGTCCACATACACGTCAAAATCGTCATAGGAAACCATTTTGTTTTCCAGGATCTCACGGATGAAGTACAGGATTTCCTGTGTTCTTCCGACCGCGAAGGCAGGAATGATGACGTTTCCGCCTCTTGCGAATGTTCTGTTCATGATATCCGCCAGCTGTATCAGCGGATTGTCCGTCTTTTCATGCGTCCTGTCGCCGTACGTGCTTTCGGTAATGACATAGTCGGCTGTTTCTCTAGGAGAAGGATCGTTGACGATCGGCATGTTCGTATTGCCAAGATCTCCGGTATATGCCAGTGTTCTTGTCTCGCCGTTTTCCTGCATTGTTAGATACGTAATCGCGCTGCCGAGAATATGTCCGCCGTCTTCAAATCTGGCAGTGATTCCTTCCGCCGGTTCAAATGTTTCGCCATAGGAAACAGTACGGAAGTACTGCATGGCTTCTTCCGCTTCCCGTACAGTATAGAGAGGATCCACGCGCTTTCTGCCGCTGCGCTTTGCCTTGCGGCTTGCCCACTCCGCTTCGGATTCCTGAATATGGGCTGAATCCTTTAACATGATTTCGCACAGCTGCCTGGTGGCTTCCGTGCACCAGATATCACCGCTGAAGCCGTCTTTGACCAGTTTCGGAAGCAGACCGGAGTGATCGATATGAGCATGTGAGAGCAGGACTGCATGAATCTCTGAAGCAGGTACCGGAAGATCCTCGTTCACATAGACGTCCCTTCCCTGTTCAAGACCGCAGTCAAGCATGATATATGTTCCGTTCACTTCAATCACATGGCAGCTTCCAGTCACTTCATGGTCAGCGCCGACAAAACAGAGTTTCATTCTCTTCACCCCTTCATTGTTATGATTCGTAAAGCATCTCTTTACTTAATTATAAACGAACAACTGCCTGAAGAAGGCATAGAAAAACCGGGTCAGTGCCCGGTTTCATCATTTCTGATTATTCGCCTTTTTCAAGAGCCAGTGTTCTTGTTGTGATATCGCATACACTGGACGGTCCATAGTACTGGATTGCGCCCGGATATGTGTAAGCTGTCTCAACAGCCCATGCGTCACGGTGTGCTTCGAAGTACTTGAACGGCTTGCCTTCGAGCTCAACAAGAGCCTTTCTGATAACAGGCTTGTCTTCGCCGTGTCTTCTTTCCATGTTCATCATCTTTGTGATGGGCATGCCGCCTGCGACCCACTCATCTGCCGGCTTGGACAGGTTGGAGATCTTGGAGAGATATCCGTTGTATCCGTACTGGATCAGCATGAATGCGTTGTATCCGAGGGAATAGCAGTAGTCAGCATCGAAGTTGGACGGGAATGCGCATCTTCCTTCATATCCGAAGAAGTGATGCAGAGCGCTGAACTTGCCCTTGTATGTGCCGGCTGCCTTTCTCTCATCAAGCTTTGCCTTGACCAGAGCGGAGAACAGCTTTTCGGATTCGATCAGGGAAACCTGAACGTTTCCGTGAGGGTCTCTTTCGAGGAAGAGCTGC
>ONSK01000142.1 GCA_900320455.1 uncultured Erysipelotrichaceae bacterium
GACAGTATCACCTCTGCGCTGGAGAATTATTTTGATGATCCTGAGTATCTTCTGCCGATGCTGAAAGACATGAGGAATAAACTGCGCGGTGATCAGGCAGATAACTATATGCTTGAATACGACCTGGAAAAATACAAGAATCTTCTGATCCGCTCCGGCAGTGATCTTTCTGAATATGAAACATGGCTGAAAGACCACAATGACCTGAAGAGTGTGAAAAGAATCCTCCTTAAAGAAGCGGAAGGAAGAGGAGATTCCCTTCAGGCAATTGCGATTCTGAGGGAGATGTACGAACAGGAGAAAATAGCAGGCCTGAAAAGAAGTTATCTGGAACAGCTGCTGGAGAAGTACAGAGAAACCGGAAATACAGAAAAGGTAAAAGAGGCTCTGTGGAAATTGCTGGCGCAGTATCGGATCTCCTCAATGGCATACGTGAGAGAGCTCAGATCACTTTGCGACAGTGCGGAGTGGAAGAATGCGCGTGAGACGATCCTCGCGGTAAATGAGAGTCTGAAACCTGATGTGTATGATGATGAAGAGATGTATGACAGTCTTATGGAATATCTGATGCATCAGCCGGTGGAAATGATGGACAGGTACAGAATGAAGCTGAAGGATCTGTACCCTGATGCCCTCAGCACATACTACGCGAAGTATCTCGACAGGATTTCCTGCCGCTATGGAAATCTTGCGCTGTACAGAACAATGAGAACATATTTGAATATACTTGCCGAAATTCCCGGCGGCATTTCAAAAGCAAACAGTCTGATTGACTCCTGGATGGAAAGGTATCCGACCAGAAAAGCAATGCAGGAAATGCTCAGAGAAGTCAAAGCTGAATATAACAGCCTCCCTTGATTGGAAGGCTGTTATGTCTTTCAGCCGCCAAGCAGCTTCCGGATGAGTTTTTCCAGGAAGCCCGGCTGGGAGACTTTTCCGTATTCTTTCTTTGTGACGCTGATTTCATCTTCCGAGATTTCCACCAGCATGTATGATGCTCTGGAACCGTCTCGATTATGACGGATGGAACCGGGGTTGAGAAGATGGACACCGTCGATGACTTCATCATCGTATGTATGCACATGGCCGAAGAAGATGATATCCGCTCCATGCGCCTTTGCCCGCTGCACCATCGGTTCATAGTGGAAGTACGACAGGAAGTCCATATGGCCATGGCATACATAGATGGTATGCCCGCGCACATGAAGAACCTGATGATCCGGCACTGCGTTGTAATAGAGGAAATCATTGTTTCCCTTCACGCAGATGAAACCGTTCATCTGTTCCGGCTCCATTTCCGAATCACCGCAGTGAACGAAAAGATCATAATCGCTGTATGTCTGTTTCAGATAGTTCAGACATTCACTGTCACCGTGATTGTCCGATACAAGTACGATCCTGGTTGTTTCCATGGAAACAGTATTGCATGATTGTAAGTTCCTTTCAAACTGTCTGCCTGTGCAGAAGGGTGAGGGAATACAGATCGGAAAAGGAAATGCATTCATCCTCAATGCGGATCAGATGCCCGATCGGATCCACATACTGCACGACACCTTTCACCGTGATATACAGTCCTTTGATCATATAGGCTTCATTGTGCGGATCTGTGCAGAGAATATAATATTCCGCGCTGACATATGCCTGGTTCAGAAGCGCCAGGCGTTTTGTTTTTGTCAGCTCATGAAGAAGACAGAGTGTTTCATTCAGATCATCGCTTCTCTCGGGATCGATGATCCGCTTTTCCTCATAGATGATGTCCTTGGATGCGACCTCTTCCTCAAAGCCCTGCAGGGCAGCGAACGGCGCGAAGATCTTCGCCCGTTTTCCGCAGTGCATATGCGGATGTCTGAGTGAAAAGTAGTCGCCGTCATGAACGGGTCTGCCTTTTTCCATCACGGATGCGTACTTAAAATCATCGGGCCGGGGAATCCTGCCGATGTCCGGGTAAATATGCATAAATGATCCTCCCTATTAAATCAAGCGTTTTTGCTTTATTTAAAGGCTTTTTTTGAATTAGTAACTCGATTAAATGAGCTCAGATCATGTGCA
>ONSK01000007.1 GCA_900320455.1 uncultured Erysipelotrichaceae bacterium
AAGAAAAGGAGACTGCATGGAAGGATTTATTCTGTGGTGGGCTGCCCATGTTCCGCTGTCCCCGCGTATATCCGTATTCCTGGTTTCGATGATCCCGCTGATTGAAGAAAGAGGCGGACTCATCCTGGCAAGGATGCTCGGAATGAATATGTGGGAAGCGATATTCTGGTGCGTGCTCGGAAATATACTGCCGATTCCGTTTATTCTCTGGGGACTGGAATCCGTATTCCACTGGATGGCGGAACATCATCTTTCAAAGATGGTGGAAAAGCTCGAAGAAAAAGCGACCAGAAACAAGCCGAAGATTGACAAATACGGATTCTGGGGACTGACACTGTTTGTCGGTATTCCGATTCCGGGAACAGGTGCCTGGTCAGGCAGCCTGGTCGCATCCGTGTTTGATATGGATACGAAGAAAGCTTCTGTTTCGATTCTGATCGGCATCGCGCTAGCTGCCTTTATCATGACAGTGATCTCATACGGACTGCTTGGACAGGTGATCTCATGACAGAGATCACTTTTTTAATGAAATACGCATGCGGATATGATTAAATAACAGTAGAGAATACATGCTATGAAATACAGTACAGTCATTGTCGCTGCCGGCAGCGGCACAAGAATGCATCTCGGCTATAATAAGGTATACGCACCGCTTGCGGACGGAAGAACCGTTCTGGAACATACCATGGATGTCTTTCTGCAGGATGAGGACTGCGTCCAGATCATTGTCGTAACAGATGCATATGAATACAAAGAGAAGATCACCGGCAGATGGCCGGGAAAGATCCTGATTGCCAAAGGCGGCGCAAGCAGACAGGAAAGCGTTGCGAACGGACTGATGGCAGTACTTGCGGATTATGTTCTGATCCATGACGGCGCAAGACCGTTCCTGGAAAAAGAGACGCTGGAGACAATCAAGAAAACGCTGGAAACCGAAGATGCCGTGCTTCCGGCAGTTGCCTGCAAGGATACCATCAAAAGAGTCGAAGACGGCTGTATTGCGGAAACATACAGAAGAGAAACGCTCTGCGCTGCCCAGACACCGCAGGCATTCAGAACATCCGTGATCATTTCATGCATGGAAAAGGCATTCGCCGAAGGCTATACAGGCACAG
This sequence comes from uncultured Erysipelotrichaceae bacterium, assembly GCA_900320455.1. Lineage (GTDB taxonomy): Bacteria > Bacillota_I > Bacilli_A > Erysipelotrichales > Erysipelotrichaceae > Bulleidia. The sequence goes on from ONSK01000007.1 coordinate 1,116, forward strand.
ACGACTGTTCTCTTGTGGAACGGTATTCAGACACAAAGATCAGAGTTGTTGAAGGAAGCTACGCAAATATCAAGATCACCACACCGGAAGATCTGAAATCATAACAGAAGGAGGAAGAAAATGCTCACAATCACACTTTTCTGCGCAGGAGGCTTATCTACATCGCTGCTCGTCAACAAGATGAAGGTAGCGGCTGCCGCAAAAGGAGTCGAGTGCGAAATCAGCGCTCACGGTCTTGCTTCAGTAGATAAATACGGACCGGCAGCTGATGTCATTCTGCTCGGACCTCAGGTACGCTATGCGGAAAAAGAAATCAGAGCGAAGTTCCCGGACAAACCGATCGCATCCATCGACATGAGACTTTACGGAACAATGGACGGCAAATCGGTACTGGAAACAGCTTTGAAGTACGTCAAGTAATCATCCGAAGGCAGCCGTATGGCTGCCGTCTTTTTTTGAAAGGAAATCATTATATGATCAGAATCGCAGTTTGCTGCATGGGCGGCTTTTCATCTTCAGCTCTGGCGAAAAAGCTGGAAAATGACGTACGGGAAAGACATCTGGAAGAACGTGCGTCGTTCGTGTTCATTCCCATTCACCAATTGAAGAACAGACAGGATGAGGCTGATGTTGCCATGGCATGTCCGCATACGGAATATCACGTCAAAAGAGACAGCAGCGAAGGTCTTTACCATATTCCCGTCACGATCATTCCGCCCCGTCTGTACGGACTGATGCCGGCAGAAGATTTCATTGATGACGCGGAAGACATCCTGGAACTCTGGAAGAACGGCGCATCCAATATGGTCACTTTCCCGGATGAACCGCATCCGCTGCGTGTCAGGCGCGACGTGTCGCACCGCAGATGGCTCAAAGGCGAAAAAGCGTTCGGATCAAAAAAATAAAGGAAAAAAACATGACAGGAGAAATCAGAGAAAACAGCTTCTTTGAAGCAATGAAAATCAGAGAGGATCTCTGGCAGATTCTCGGACAGGGCGGAGAGCTCTGCTATCTTCTGGAAGGAGAAGAGAAGGCAATCCTGATCGACGGACTGGTCGGTGCCGGTTCACTGAAGGCATTTGTACGCGAACTGACAGACAAGCCGGTAACGATGATTCTGACGCACGGCCATCTGGATCATACCGGTGCCGTATGGGAATACGGGGAATGCCTGATGCATCCGGATGATATCGCGCTGATGTATTCACAGCGCCACAGCGGTGTGCTCGAACGCTATCACTTCGCGAAGATGCAGGGGCCGCTGGCAACACATCAGAATCCCTCGCTGACACCGGATGATATCATCCCTCCGAAAGCTGTCAGAACATATCCGCTGTATGACGGCGATATCATTGACGCCGGCGGCATTCAGCTGGAAGCGATTGCCGTTCCGGGACATACCTTCGGAACACTTGTCTTCCTGGACAGGAAAAACAGAGTTCTGTTCAGCGGTGACGCATGCAATATCAATACGCTTCTCGGCATGACGGGATGCACAAGCATTGAACAGTATCTGGAAAGCCTCCGTCATCTGGAATCCTTCTCAGAGGCATTTGACGTCATGTACGGCGGCCACGGCAGAGACTGTGTTCCCAATACCATCGTCAACGATGCCATTTCCATGTGCGGCAGGATCCTTGCCGGAACAGATGATGCGGAACCGGCGAAATCCATGGATGGGGAAGATGTATTCTATGGATCAAACCACCGCCCGGACTATCTTCCGGCGTGCGGCGGACTGGCCAACATCCAGTACAGCAGAGACAGGCTTTACAAAAAAGATGTGCGGAGGTATCAGCCGGAATAATGCAGGAAGAAAAAACGGAAATCATCTTTCAGCGTCATGGTCTGCGATGGGGATGTTCTCTGCCGCTTCTGATTGCCGCCTTTGCTTTCAACAGCGTCACGGAAAAATATATACGCAATGATATGGTGTTTTACATAAGCACAGCTTTGTTCATGTGTGCTGCGCTGTTTCTGTATTATCGTCTGACAGACCGGATGGATTTCTTTTTCCGCAAAGGATATTTCTGCCTGGAAGAAGGAAAACTGATCCTGTACACAAACAGAAGGCATGAACTGACAGATGTGAAGGAAATGATTCTGGATGATTACCAGGCCTTCGGCGCCCACAGTTCGATGATGCAGCTCAAAACATCACATGGAAAGATTCTTCTGTTCTCACAGCCGGATTCCTTTGGGGACAATGTGAAGGATTCGGTATACTGGCCGCTTGCGCAGGCAGTGCTTGATGCAAATCCCGGTCTGGAAGCCAAAGTGCTCTTTGGTGAACCGGCAGAAGGCTGGTGGGTTAAAAAACCGTAAGATTCTCTCTGATTCATACACATTATGTTTGAGAGGTGGATGACATGAAAAAGAGATATCTGATGGCAGCGTTCATGATGATCGCAGGCTGCACAGCAAAACCGGCAGAACCGAAACGGCCGCCGTACAAGGAGGCCATGAACCGGGAAGACGCGTTTGTGATCAGCCTGGACGGCAGAAAGAATGAAGAACTGGCAGATGCGTTTGTATCAGGAAAGACAGACAGCCTGACGACGGTGATGTTCACAATTGAAGGAGATCCTGTCTTCCATGAAGTAACGCGTCTTGAAGAGGGCTACCGTCTGGTTGTCGATGGATCACAGGACCGCTTTGGCAGCGGCAAGACCGAAGAATACGAACGGAAGTATCTGCAGGACTTTGTGATTGATATGGACTTTACCGACAGCGACGGCAAAAAGTATCATCAGAACGGCAGAGAAGCGATTATCACAGACAGAAAATTCGGCACCTATGTTGAATATCTGATTTACACACAGAGTGAAACGCAGGCTGAGAATATGCCAATTACCGTTTACAGGTATGAACAGACCACTCCGATGCCATGAACAGTCCTGGAAACCGGGCTTTTCTGTTTTCCGGAATGAACCGGAGTTCTATAATAATTTCTGTAACTGGAGGTGCCTATGAAAATCACACTGATCGAACCGCTGAATGTCAGCCCGGAAACCATTGAAAGACTCTCTTCGAAACTGAAAGAAGAAGGACATACGTTCAAAGCGTATGATACGCTCTGGAAGGATGAGGAAGAACAGTCTGAACGCATCGCTGACAGTGATATTGTCATGCTCGCAAATCATCCGCTTTCTGCCTCTGTCATTCACAAAGCAGAGAACCTGAAAATGGTTGACGTTGCCTTTACCGGCATCGATCACATCGCTGCGGACGCATGCCGTGAAAGAAGTATTACAATCTGCAATGCCGCAGGCTATTCCACCGAAACAGTCGCTGAGCTTGTTCTCGGCATGACAGTCGGCGCGCTTCGCAATATGACAAAAGCCAATGAAACCGTCAGAAGAGGCGGAACCAGCGCAGGTCTTGGCGGCAGGGAAATCGCCGGAAAGACCGTCGGCATCATCGGTCTAGGCGCTATCGGCACAAGATGCGCTGAACTGTTCCTTGCGTTCGGGGCGAAGGTCATTGCCTTCAGCCGCACACACCGACCGAAGGCGGCAGAGCTCGGCATCGAATACAAATCACTTGATGAAGTGCTTGCGGAAAGCGACATCATCTCACTGAATCTGCCGAACAACGCTGAAACAAAAGGAATGATCAGCCGGGAGAAGATCGCTCTGATGAAGAAGAATGCCGTATTCATCAACTGCGCAAGAGGACCGATCGTGGATAACAAAGCGCTGGCAGATGCGCTGAACAATGATGAACTCGGATTTGCGTGCATTGATGTCTATGACATGGAACCGCCGATTCCGGAAGATTATCCGCTTCTTCATGCGAAGAACACGCTGCTTACACCGCACCAGGCATTCATCTCCGAGGAAGCGATGGAAAGAAGAGCGGAAATTGTCTTCAATAACGTTTATGCATGGCTGCAGGGAAATCCTGTCAATGTGAAGTGAGGAAAGCAAATGATATCACCAGATAAAGTGGCGTATTACGCTGAGAAAAAACTGAAGAAGAATCTCCGTTTCCGCGTCTGGCTGAAAACACATGCTGACCCGGATGAATTTGATGAAATCTGTCACCGCCTCCATCAGGAAGTGTTCGCGCATACCGACTGTGCCGCCTGCCGCAGGTGCTGCACGAAATGCGCCGGCAGTATTCCGGTATCGGATATCGCTGCCGATGCGGCTTATCTGCATATGACAGAAGAAGAATTCAAGAACAGGTATCTCGATCTGGAAGCCGGATTGGATGATGATGCCTATCAGACCAAAAACGTACCGTGTGATTTCTTCTGTGAAGACGGAAGCTGCGCTCTTGGCAGCCATAAGCCTGAAAACTGCATACGCTTTCCGTTTACCGATCAGCCGGACCGGCTGGCAAGCTTGTATGCCTTTATTGACAGACTTCCGATCTGCCCTGCGGCTTATGAAATCTGGGAACGCCTCAAGGAAGAATACGGATACAGAGACCGCTGAATCAGACCGCCGGATCACAATCCGGTTTTTTTTCGGGAATTTCCTGCTTTTTTTCATATATAAAGGCAGGAGGTGACATATGCAGTGTCCAAGATGTCTGAATACAGATCCCGCTTTTTTTTACAAGGGAAGCCGAGGGTGGTACTGCCGCAGGTGCATTTCTTTCGGCAGAGTCATGCTTGAGGAGGAGAAAGAACCGGTTGTTCTGAAGAAACAGAAAGAAGGCAGCGAGGAATACACCCTGCAGTATCCGCTGACAAAAGCGCAGAAAGAGATTGCCGTAAAATGCGCTGCGCTGATTGAAGAGACAGACGTGCTGCTGCACTGTGTGTGCGGTGCCGGCAAAACAGAACTGGTTGTTCTGAGCATTTCAAAGATGCTGAAAGAAGGAAAGAAGGTATGTTTCGCGATACCCCGCAGACAGGTGGTGCTTGAATTACGGGAGCGCCTTGCGCAGTATTTCCCGAAGGCTTCCGTCATTGCGGTATGCGGCGGGCATACGGAAGTGACAGACGGAGATCTGATCATCTGCACGACACACCAGCTGTACAGATACTATCAGGCATTCGATCTGCTGATCCTGGATGAGCCGGATGCCTTTCCCTTCCGCGGAAGCGCCGTTCTGCACGGCATTGCGCAGACATCCTGCCGCGGGCATATGATCTGTCTCACAGCCACGCCGGATGAAGAACTGCTCGAAAAAGTGCAGAGCGGAATGATGTGCGTGCTGAAGCTGAACCGCAGACCGCATGGCCATCCCGTTCCCGTGCCGCATATGATCACGGCGCCGTCCTTCCTTCTGCCGCTGTTTCTTCTCAGATGGCTGAAAGCGCATCGGGAACATCCGCGGATGGTATTTGTTCCCTCGAAGCGGGATGCGGCAGTAATGCACAGGCTGCTTTCACTGCGGGAAGAGTGCTTCATGTGCACGTCCTCCAGCGAAGACCGTGATGAAGTGATTGAAACATTCCGGAACAGAGAAGCGGGACTGATCGTATCAACGACCGTTCTGGAAAGAGGCATCACCGTTCCCGGAGCGGATATCTGCGTGTACCGGGCTGACAGCGGTGTATTTGATGAAGCCGGACTGACACAGATGGCAGGAAGAGCCGGAAGATCATTTCAGAAGCCGGACGGGGACGTTCTCTTTCTCTGCGGCAGGAAAAGCAGCAGCGCCGAAGCCTGCGTGAAGTCCATTCAGGAGGCAAACCGATGAAGTGCCTCTGGTGCGGAAAGGAAATGCAGGAGGGCAGTCTCCGTGATCTGATCATCGGCTCCGATCCGCTCTGTTCAGACTGCCGCGGTGCCTGGAGGAGAAAGGATATCCGCTTTCTCTTTCAGAATGTGCCGCTGTATTCCTTCTATGTTTACGGAAAAGCCTTTTCCTCCTGCCTGATCCAGTACAAGGAACTGGGAGATGAAGCGCTCGCCGGTATTTTTCTCCATGAGATCAGGGGAAGGATCCGCCGTCTTTTTCACGGATATACGCTGGTACTGATGCCAAGCACTGCCGAAAAGGAAAGAGAACGAGGATTCTCGCATCTTGAGAAGATGTTTGCCTGTGCCGGCATGCCGATGATCTCTCCGTTTGAAAAAACAGCCTCAGTATCACAGAAGCATCTGAACAGGGAAGAAAGAATGGCAATGGCAAATGCCATCCGCCTGAAGAAGGATGCCGTATTGCCGGAGAAGATCGTGCTCTGTGATGATACGGTCACAACCGGCGCAACGCTTGCCGGCGCGCTTTCCTGTTTTCCACATGAGAATCACAGGATCCGGATCTGCACGGTTTCCTATAACGAACGCTGGCTGGATGATCATGGCAGGGAACATTGCCTTTTCAGAGGGAGAAAGGTATAATATTATGGCTTTTTATATACATACAGCGATAAACAGGAGGTATTTATGCCGGGTTTAATATCAAAGTTATTCAATGAAGATGCCAGGAGACTGAAACAGATCGAAAAGAAGATCGAGCCTGTTCTTGCCCTGGAAGAAAAATTCAAAAATATGTCAGATGACGAGCTGAAGGCGATGACCCCGAAGCTGAAGGAAAGACTGGCAAACGGTGAAACGCTGGATGACATCTATGTGGATGCCTTCGCGACAGCCCGTGAAGCCTGCCGCAGAGTCATCGGTGAATTCCCGTATCCGGTACAGCTGATGGGGGCCACTGTCATGCAGGGCGGCGACATCGCGGAAATGAAGACCGGTGAAGGTAAGACCCTGACATCCGTCATGGCCGTTTATCTGAATGCCCTGGAAGGAAAGGGCGTTCATGTTGTTACCGTCAACGAATACCTGTCACAGCGTGACTCGGAGTGGATGGGACAGATTCACCGCTGGCTCGGACTGACAGTCGGTCTGAACCTCAGACAGCTTTCCAAGCCGCAGAAGCGCGCAGCCTACAACTGCGATATCACGTATACAACAAACTCCGAACTGGGATTTGACTATCTGCGTGACAACATGGTTCAGCGTGTGCAGGACAGAGTACTGCGTCCTTTGAACTTCGCTCTCGTCGACGAAGTTGACTCGATCCTGATCGATGAATCCAGAACACCTCTGATTATTTCCGGCGGCCAGAAGCAGACAGCCAATCTGTATCTGCAGGCAGACCGTTTCGCGAAAAAGCTGATCAGAGACGTTGATTACGAAATCGATGAAAGAAGCCGCACAGTGCAGCTGACGGAAGAAGGCGTTGCCAAGGCAGAACGCAAATTCCATGTCGACAATCTGTACAATCTGGCACATACACAGCTTCTGCATCATATCAACCAGGCGATGAAAGCCAACTATATCATGCAGAGAGACATTGAATATGTCGTAGATGACGCAGAAGATGAAATCGTCATCGTCGATCCGAATACAGGACGTCTGATGAAGGGAAGACAGTGGTCTGACGGTCTTCATCAGGCAGTTGAAGCCAAGGAAGGCATTTCCATCAAGCAGGAAACAACAACCATGGCGACAATCACATACCAGAACTTCTTCCGTCTTTACAACAAGCTGGCCGGTATGACCGGTACAGCGAAGACCGAAGAGGAAGAATTCCTTGAAATCTACAACATGTATGTTGTGGAGATCCCGACAAACAAGCCGGTCAAGAGAATTGACTATCCGGATGCCGTATACGGCACAAAGAAAGCGAAGTTCAAGGCACTTGTCGACGAGGTTGTCGAGCGTCATGAAAAGGGACAGCCGATCCTTGTCGGCACCATCGCCGTTGAAACATCAGAACTGATTTCCAAATATCTGGATGAGCGTCATATCCGCCATAACGTGCTGAACGCGAAGAACCACGCAAGAGAAGCTGAGATCATCGCCAACGCCGGCAGAAAAGGCGCAGTCACGATCGCGACCAACATGGCCGGCCGTGGAACCGACATCAAGCTCGGTGAAGGCGTGCGTGAACTCGGAGGACTGTGTGTCCTTGGTTCCGAACGTCATGAATCCAGACGTATCGATAACCAGCTGCGCGGACGTGCCGGACGTCAGGGAGACCCGGGCATGTCCAGATTCTATGTATCCGTGCAGGATGATCTGATGATCAGATTCGGTTCCGAGCGTATGGAAGGCCTGTTCGCAAGCCTCGGCGATACGGCAATTGAATCCAAGACAGTCACAAAGTCCATCTCCAGCGCCCAGAGACGTGTGGAAGGCGTCAACTACGATGCCCGTAAGCAGCTGCTGCAGTATGACGACGTCATGAGACAGCAGAGAGAAACCATGTACGAGCAGAGAAACTACATTCTTGAAAACGAGGATGTCCACTCTGTCATCAAAGAGATGTTCCGCCGTGTCATTTCCGACACCGTGGCAGCGTATGTGGATCCGGAAAGCCGCAGCAATGAGGTGGATACGGAAGGACTCGCAAAGAGCCTTGAGAATATGGGAGTGCAGAACGTCAGCGCCGATGCTCTGAAGAGAAAGAACACCGAAGCTGTTGTCGAAGAATGCACGGAAATGGCGTGGAACCAGTACAACGAGAAAATCGCACCTGTCAGAGATCAGGTCATTCCCCGTGAAAAAGCAGTTGCTCTCGCTACGTTCGATCGCGCATGGTCCAATGAGATCGACACGATGGACAAGCTGAGAAGCGGTATCGGTCTGCGCGGCTACGCCCAGAACAACCCTCTGCAGGCATATGTGCAGGAGGGATATGAACTCTTCCAGGAAATGGAACGCACAATTGCGCAGGAAATCGTCGCTTTCTGCATGAATATCAGAGTAGTTTCCTCAGCGGAACAGGAATAAGGAGAAAACGATATGGAATTATTTGAAATGAAACAGGGAGTTTCCCGCAGCCAGGCCAAATTGGAGTCGCTTGGCCACTCACTTTGACCTCGCGTCTAAACAGGCGAAGATTGAAAAAAACAATGAAATGATGAATGCGGAAGATTTCTGGAGCGATCAGAAGAAAGCCCAGAAGATCATCCGCGAGACAAACCAGATGAAAGCGCTGATTGAGACATATCAGTCTCTTGATGCGTCCCTGAAAGATCTGAATGAAGGCATCAGCGATCTTTCAGAATCATTCGATCCGGACATGAACGCGCTGATTGAAGACGAATACAGCGAAACGATGAAAAAGTTTGACAAGTTCGAAATCCAGGTGCTGCTTTCCGGAGAGTATGACGATCACAATGCCATCCTTGAAATCCATCCCGGTGCCGGCGGAACAGAAGCCATGGACTGGGCGTCCATGCTGTACCGCATGTACATGAGATGGGCGGAAAGACGCGGATTCAAGATCACTCTGATGGACTACCAGGAAGGTGAAGAAGCAGGCATGAAATCCTGCTCTGTCCTGATTGAAGGACCGATGGCATACGGTTATCTGAAAGCGGAAAACGGCGTTCACAGACTTGTCCGTATTTCCCCGTTCGATTCCAATGCCAGAAGACATACCAGCTTTGCGTCTGTCGAAGTCATGCCCGAATTTGAAGATGACGCCGAAATCGAAATCGATGAAAAAGATATCGAAGTCGTCACAATGCGTTCATCCGGTGCCGGCGGCCAGCATATCAACAAGACCGACTCGGCAGTGCGCATGACGCATAAGCCTACCGGCATCGTCGTATTCTGCCAGACCCAGCGCTCGCAGATCCAGAACCGTGAAGCGTGCCTGAACATGCTGAAATCAAAGCTGCTTCAGCTCCGTATCAAGGAGAATGAAGAACGCGCAGCCGCTGTCAGAGGCGAAGTCAAAGCCAATGAGTGGGGATCACAGATCCGCTCCTACGTCTTCCATCCGTATTCCATGGTCAAGGACCTGAGAACCGGATATGAAGTCGGCAATACACAGTCCGTGATGGATGGTGATATTGACGGATTCATTGACAGCTATCTCAGAAGCCAGATCAAAGGCTGATCATGGAAAAACACATTATTTTTCACATACCCGCAGAACAGAACGGTCTTTCAGTAAAGACCGTTTTGACTTCTGCGCTGTCTCTTTCAAGACACGAGCTCTCCCGTCTGAAATTTGCTGAAAACGGCATTCTTCTCAATGGTGAGAAAACAAGAGTCAGCACAGTTCTGAAGGAAGGCGACGTGCTGGAAGTATGCTTTCCCGCAGTCAGTTCAGAACTGACGGAAAGCATGCTGGTTCCGGAAATCCTTTACCGGGATGAGGATCTTGTCATTGTAAACAAGCCGGCAGGCATCTGCAGTCATCCTTCCCATGGTCATCTTACGGATGATATGGGAACGGCACTGAAGGCATATCTGAAAGATCCGTCCTTTGTGATCCGCACTGCCGGCAGACTCGACAAAGATGTATCCGGACTGATGATCTATGCCCTGAACCAGCCTTCTTCCGCAAGACTTGCGCGTGAACGCAGCCAGGGAAAGCTGGTCAAGACATACCTCGCGGCTGCCGAAGGAATCTTTTCCGTCAAAAAAGATACCGTTGTGACGTCTCTCGCAAAAGATGCCGGACGCAGGGACAGGGTGATTTCGGAAGAGGGAGATACGTGCATCACCTCCTATGAGGTCATCGCCGAAACAGATACACTGAGCATTCTGAAGATTCAGATCAAGACCGGCAGAACGCATCAGATCAGAGCTGTCATGGCATCACTTTCCCATCCGCTGGCAGGGGATGCGCTGTACGGCGGAAGTACTGAACTGATTCAAAGACCTGCACTGCACTGCTATTCCGCGGAGCTTCTGCAGCCGTTCGCAGAGACTCCCATCAGCGTCAAAGCACCGGTCCCGGAAGATATGAAAAAGCTGTTTCCCTCAGGCACAGACATATAAAAAATAATTATTAAAGATTTAAGAAATAACATTTGTAAAACGGTACACCTTTGTCTATAATACGACAGGAAAAAAGGAGGTG
>ONSK01000242.1 GCA_900320455.1 uncultured Erysipelotrichaceae bacterium
AGCGATTTCTGGTACCAGCCGTGATACGGCATCTTCACGATATCATATGTACTTTCATAATCCGCAAGATACTCGTTCATTCTCAGATTCTCCGCGTCAGCCGCAAACAGCAGCGAGGTATCGCCGTATGTCACGGATGTGATCAGAGATGAATTGTTGGAAGGATCTTTTTCATAGACTGCTTCATCCGGTCCGTCCACGCTGTATGTCACTTCATCCAGTGTGAACTGATACGGTTCTTCACCGGTGATGATCTTCGCTTCCATGCCGGCACTTTCCAGCGCCTGCACAAACGCCGCGTATTCATCGCTGTCCTTCGGGGAATTACTGATAAGGACTTCTTTCACATCGGTGCCGGCAATCAGCTCCGCTGCCCCTCCGACATGATCCTTGTCAAAGTGGGTAATGATCAGACAGTCAATATCTTCGATGCCGTTCTCCTGCATGTACCGCAGGATCGTCTTCCCTTCGCCGCTTGTTCCGGTATCGATCACAACCGCTGATTCATCGGTATACAGAATGGACGCATCCGCCTTGCCGGCATTGAAGAAATATACCTGCAGTGTATCCTGCGGAATCTCTGCCGGCTTTGAACATGCCGCAAGAAACAATAAACATGCCAGTGGGATCATCTTTTTCCGTTTCATGTCCTCACCTCCCGAAGATATCATGGCAGCAGATTGTGAAAAGCAGATGAAGTGACTGTGAGGAAAGACGAAAAAACAGCTGTTTATTCAGCTGTCTTCTGGAGCGCTTCTTCAATTTCCTTCGCGCGCTGGTTCTTTGTGACTGCCCATCTCGGACCGTTGGCATACATTTCCGCAAGTTCTGCCAGAGCCTTCGGCACATCGATCGACTGCGGGCAGGCATGTGTGCACTGGCCGCACTGAATGCAGGCGGAAGGAAGCTTGTTTTCATCAAGGCCATCCAGTCGCATGCCGGAAATGGCACTCGGTGAATATTTGTAATCGTTGTAGCAGGAAAGCAGATAAGGAATGTTCAGTCCCATCGGACATCCGTCGCAGCAATATCTGCACGCTGTGCAGGGAACGCCTGATTTCATGCTTTCGGCGATTTCAAACAGAGTATCTGTTTCTTCTTTTGAAAGCGGCTTGTGTTCTTTGAAAGTCTTCAGGTTGTCTTCCACCTGGAACACTTCGTTCATGCCGGAGAGAATGACCTTGATATTGGGCAGATCCTGCAGGAAGCGGAACGCATAGGAGGCATCACTCGCTTCCGTGCTGAACTGTTTCAGCTTTGCGGACTGCTCCTCTTTCAGCACTGCGAGCTTGCCGCCGCGGCAGGGTTCCATGACCCAGACGCCGAGACCGTGCTTTGTGATGATGTCGTATTTCCTCTTTGCGTCCTGCAGTGTCCAGTCAAGATAGTTGCACTGAATCTGCACGAACTCAAACATGCCTTCGTATCTGTTCAGGAAATCTTCCAGAAGATCCGGTCCGCCGTGGAAGGAGAATCCGAGATGTCTGATCTTCCCCTCTTCCTTCATCTTTACGATATCGGGAATGATGTGATATTCCTCACTCTCATACACCTTGACGGACCATTCTGAAATGTTGTGCAGAAGATAGAAGTCAAAGTAATCTGTATTGCATTTCTGCAGAGAAAGATTGAACAGAGCGATATTGTCGATCGGTCCGTTCAGGGAATGTCCCGGGAACTTGTCCGCGATATAGTAGCTGTCACGCGGATATCTGCTTAATGCCTTTGTCATGGCGATTTCGGATTCTCCGCCGAGATACGGATATGCCGTATCGAAATAGTTCACACCGCCGGCAATGGCCAGATCAAACATCTGATTCACTTTTTTCTGATCGATTTCACCTGTCGCAGGATCAAGGGCGAAGCGCATGCATCCAAAGCCGAGTCTTGAAAGCTTCAATCCCTGAAAATCACTGTATATCATATTTCCACCTCATACTTTTCATCATTATATCGTTTTCCTGCATCACAGAAAAAGCCGTTCGCACGGCTTTTGATCATTTTTCAAATTCAGCTGCCACCTGGCCAAGCAGTTCGCGGATCGGCAGATGCTGAGGACAGACGCGCTCGCACTTGCCGCATTTCAGGCATTCTGAAGCTTTGCCGCCGTCTGTGGTCAGCACGTTATTGTAGTAGAAGTCAGCGTTCCAGTCGCCGAATGTCTTCTTCGCGTTGTAAGCGGAGAACATATCCGGAATCAGGATCTTTTTCGGGCAGGAGCTTTCCTCGATACAGTATCTGCAGGCTGTGCACGGAATCATATTCTTTGCCGCAAAGACATCGCATACTTTTCTGATTGCGTCCATTTCGGTTTCATTCAGCGGCTCAAAGTTTTCCATGTAGGAAACATTGTCGATCATCTGTTCCATGGAGCTCATGCCGGAAAGGACGACTCTGTTGTTGGGGAAGGATGCGGCGAAACGGATCGCGTAGGAAGCGTTGGATCCCCCGTTCAGGTCATCGAAGATCTTCTGCGCTTCTTCGGGGAGTTTTACAAGATTGCCGCCCTTGACCGGTTCCATGATCAGTACCGGCTTGTCATGCTTGACGCAGACTTCATATACTTTCCTGGATTCAACCGATGCGCTTTCATAATCAAGATAGTTGAACTGGATCTGAACGATTTCCACTTCCGGATATTC
>ONSK01000163.1 GCA_900320455.1 uncultured Erysipelotrichaceae bacterium
CCTCGAGAACGTACTGAATTATTTCGTTTATCTTCTCGGGGAAAACTGATTGTGCCTGCAGGCACACATTAACATGGCTGTTACGGTGAAAGACCGTGCCAGTAAGCAGACGCCATTTCGGATCCATGCGGCGGACTGCTTCATAATTCTTTCAATATAGAGAAAGGGGCAAAACATTTATGTCAACAGTAGTACTGAAACACATCCAGAAGATTTATCCGAACACCGAAGCAGAGAAGCCGAAGAAGAAAAAGAAGAAGGCTGAAGAACCTGCAGAGGAAAAGAGCTACAAGCTGAAGGTCACAGACGAAGGCGTTATTGCCGTTGATGACTTCAACCTCGAAATCAAGGACAAGGAATTTATCGTACTTGTCGGTCCGTCCGGCTGCGGTAAATCCACAACACTCCGTATGGTCGCAGGTCTTGAAGAAATCACAAGAGGCGAGCTGTACATCGATGACAGACTGGTAAACGACGTGGCTCCGAAGGACAGAGACATCGCCATGGTCTTCCAGAACTATGCGCTGTATCCGCACATGACGGTACGCGAAAACCTGGAATTCCCGCTGAAGCTCAGAAAAGTCCCGAAGGCTGAAATCGACCAGAGAGTCAACGAAGCAGCTGAAATCCTCGGCATCGTACAGTATCTGGACAGAAAACCGAAGGCTCTTTCCGGCGGTCAGAGACAGCGTGTTGCGATCGGACGTGCTATCGTCCGTGAGCCGAAAGTCCTCCTGATGGACGAACCTCTCTCCAACCTGGACGCAAAGCTGCGTAACCAGATGAGAGCTGAGATCATCAAGCTGAGACAGAGAATCAACACGACATTCATCTACGTCACACACGACCAGACAGAAGCCATGACACTGGGCGACAGAATCGTCATCATGAGAGACGGTGAAGTCCAGCAGATCGGCACACCGCAGGAAGTATTCAACGCTCCTGTCAACACATTCGTCGCAGGCTTCATCGGCATGCCTCGCATGAACATGTTCGGCGGCGAACTGATCAAGGAGAACGGCAAGTACTATGTCGATGTCATGGGTACAGCCAAGATTGAACTTTCCGAAGACAAGCAGAAGAGACTGGCAGAGAAGGGTATCGAATCCAGACCTGTAACAGTCGGCGCAAGACCTGAGCACATTACACTCGAAAAGGTTGAAGGCGCTATGCTCGACGGTGTTGTTGAAGTCAGTGAAATGATGGGTTCCTCTGTACACCTGCATCTGAACGCATTCGGCAGAGACTGCATCATCATCGTTCCGACACTTGATCTGGAAGAAAATGCTGCGTTCGAGATTGGCTCCACTGTTCAGTTCACACTGGCGCCGAACGCAATTCACGTGTTCGATCCTGAAAACGGAAAGAACCTTGAATGGGCTTAATAACCATCATTTGTTTCAGTAAAAAATCGCTTTGTATAAAAGCGATTTTTTTAGTTGATATAGATTTCGTCTCCGATTTCACCAGTGGTTTCATTGATCGTCAGACAGGCCAGCTGACCATACCCCTCGCCTGCCGCGCATCCGCAGTCGATATCGATATAGCGGCATCCGTTCTCAAAGGGAATGGATATGATTTCATCATCATCGGAATTGCTGTATCTGCGGGTAATCACATGCCCGCTGATGAAGGTTGTCGGACAGAGTTCCTCCGGATAGGCAATGATCCTGTCCAGCGCATACGGTGTCATTCCCCATACCATCTTCTGCAGTTCATGCACATCCGTTTTCGGATCCGAGAAATCCGCTCTCATATCTTCCGTATCCGTAAAGACACCGATATGAGACAGGCTGTACCTGTGACCGTTAATATTGAGATTCTTCAGAACCCAGCTGTCATTGAGATAGTGGAGAATTCTTCTCTTGTCATCAATGGACAGCTTTTCAAATGCTTCCAGGGTTGTCTTTCCGCCGTTGTTCTCCAGCAGCCACGACTTTGTGTCATAGCCGAACAGATGCATTAACATCATGTGTTCATGGTTTCCCAGGAATGGAATGACATTCTTTCTTTCCATCATATCCAGAAGAATATCGATGCCTCTGTCTCCTCTGTCAATCATATCGCCGAGAACATACAGAGTATCTTCTTCCTTCAGCTGAATTGTATCCAGCAGTTTCAAATAGCGGTCATACAGGCCGTGAATATCTGAACAGATATAGATCATACATCACACTTTCCCCGCGCTGCTTCAAACAGCGGATACCATTGATTATACATGGTATTTTCAGAAAGGGGTAAATAACAATCTGTTTCACTTCAGCAGGTCTCTGCCGATCATCATCGCTCCGTACAGTCCCGCGTCATCTCCGTACACTGACATTGCCGTGACAATATCAGGATCTGTCATGTATCTCTTTGCCTTGTTGAAGACCTTTTCCACATACCACGGATTGTTTACGGCAATCGATCCGCCGATCACATAGATATCCGGATCAATGATGTAGTAGATATCCGCAATGCCTCTGGCAAGCTTCTCCGAAGTCGCTTCCAGGATCTCTGCCGCCTCACGATTCCCCTGATCATACAGAGCAAACAGATCTTTCGCGAACATCTGTCTGCCGAAGCGTTCGGAAGCGATGCGTTCCATCGCCGCTCCTCCTGCCGTTTCATTCAATGATCCGGGATTGGCACTGCCATGGTGATACGGATCATCACAGACGATCACATTGTAGAATTCCGCCGTATTGCAATGCGCGCCATTGATCAATTCTCCCTTGTATACAAAAGAGCCTCCCATACCGGTGGACATGCCGAGGAACACCACGGAATCATAGCCTTTGCCGGCACCGCTTCTCGCTTCCGCAAGTCCTGCCAGATTGCCGTCGTTGTTCACTGCCGCAGGCTTTCCAGTCTTTTCCGTGATGTACTTCACGATTTCAAAGTTATCCCAGCCATAGAGATTGGGAGGATTGAGAATCTTTCCCTTCTTCAGATCCAATGGTCCCGGGGATGCGATTCCGAATGACTGCACATCAAAATCTTTTACATACTCCAGAAGACGGTCAATGTTTCTTTCACCGCCGAGTGTTCTGTCGTTTCCTGTCTTGAATACATGGCTCAGTGTTCCGTCTTCTTCAAAGATGCCGATTCTGAGCTGTGTGCCGCCGATATCAATTCCCGCGTATGTCATACCATTCTCCTCATTTGACAATCAGATCGCCTGCTTCTGCGGCAATCCCTTTCTGAAATATATGCAGTTCACATGCATAGCCTGCTTCTCCCGGATGGTTTGAGGCAGAGGAATCACTGATTTCCTTCACTGTCATCTCACTGCCGTCTTTCAAACAAACCGCATCTTTCAGTTTCTTTTTACAGCAGTCACATATCTCTTTCCCCATAGCGCTTCCTCCCTCTGTTCAAATTATCTGATACGTCGCATGGATTGTCACATGATTTCCCGGGAAAAGTGAAATAAAACAGCTTCTTTGTGCATTGTGTTGGTGAAGGAGGAAATACATATGAAAATCATGACAGTCATGACAGCCGCGATGCTGCTGTTCCCGGGCACATATCAGACAGGTACACTGCAGGAAGATGAGATCATTGAAGCCGCTAATAAACATGTTCCGGAAGAATGTGAATATGTGCAGATGGAAAAAGATGACGGGTACTGGGAGGTGGAATTCATCTGTGACAGAGATGAATATGAAGTAACCCTTACAGATACCGGAAAGGTCATCGAAGTGGAATTTGAGGCAGAAGAATCACGGAGTACATCGTTTGTCATCAGTGAAACAGAAGCAGAGTCCATCATCAGTGAGAAGTTTACAGATACTGAAATCACCTCACTCCGCAGAAAAGAAGATGATGAGGACGGATGCCTGTACAAGATCAGATTCGAATCTGATGCGTACAGGGGAAAAGCGGAGATCAATGCCGGTACCGGTATGATCACGGAATATGAAATCCGTTATCTTCAGACTGACAGAAAAGAAAAAAGTGCTTCTTTCAGCACTTTCCATTCAGTGGAGCCGAAGAGATATTGCGTGCTTTCAATCTGCTAAATTCAATCGTATTTCGCAGAATATAACGGCATAAGGAACCTTTTGTTATTTTCATCATGGGATTTCAACACCTTTTAAAGCGGGACATTTGACCGACCTGTTTACGAATTGTTTATGAA
>ONSK01000201.1 GCA_900320455.1 uncultured Erysipelotrichaceae bacterium
AGTGCACGTACATCTGGCTGATAACAGCCAAGTCTTGAGGCACTGCTGAGTGATGTTTCTGCGATCGAAATCAGAAGATCACAGACTGATGATGTGAAGAAACTCATTTGTCTTTTTTCCTCCTTTTCTTCACTCCGAACGGTAATACTTTTCTTTCTCCATTTCATCTTTTCTGTGACGAAAGGCACTTTTTCTGTGATATTCCGGAATATCACAGAAAAATACCGTTTTATCACAGATTCCTTGCATTATTTTTCCGATGTGTTAGATAACAAAGTATGCGGATATTACAAACAAGCAGAAAAAGAAAATATTCGGAAACAGAGCAGTTATTGATCAGGCATGGTCTGGAGATTGTTATCCTGGATGGATCTGAGATTCTTTCTGTGCTTGTTTACTCTGTATTCAAGGGATGCTTTGTTTCATCTCTTGTTTATGTTTTCTTCTTCAGCTGGCTCAGAAAACATTCCGGAGGCTGGCATTGTCCGACAAAAGGATCCTGTTTTATGATGTACTGGCTGATGTATCTGTTTTTCTGCAGACTGATGTGCATTCAATTAGATTTGCCTGTACATTTTCTTTTGGTACTTTCAGTATTGTATATTGCCGTATCCGCACCGGTACAGCATCGAATGAGTCCCATGTCAGCTGAGGAATTCACATATAACAGGCATTGTTCATGGATAGTTCTTTCTGCCGGTACTCTGCTGTATATTCTGTCAGCTGAAATGCGGATGCCTGTATTATTTGCATTTCTGTATAATGCGCTTCTGTGCTTCATCCTGAAACATTCAAAGAATTATCTTCCGGAGGTATGCCAATGAGAATAAAAACGATAGTCATCGATGATGATGCTTATGATCTGAACAAAATTCAGAATATGCTGGATAAAATCTCCAGTGAAACTGTTTATCAGTTCACTGTCAGTCTGTATTCAGATCCCGACAGTATTCCGGTTTACAGTGCTGACTGGTATATCGTGGATATTGATCTGAATGGAAAGTCTGGTTTTGATTTGGCTAATGTGATCAAAGAAAATGATCCTTCCGCAAAGATTATCTTCTGTACAAATCATGACGACCTTGTGTATCAGTCGTTTGAAACTGATGTATTTTACTTCATCAGGAAAGACAAGCTCTATGATGATCTGATGAACTGCATCAAGAAGTATGTAAGAATCTCTGCTATGAATTATGCATTCAGAAGAAACGGTGAAGTGACATATCTTTCCTGGGATCATATTATCCGTTTTGAGATTTCCAAAAATGATCTGTTCATCTATACGAAAGATTCTGAAGAGCTGAGTGAAAGAAAAACGCTGAAGCAGCTTCTTCAGGAAATCCCTGAACATTCTTTTTTACAGCCCTCTTCTCATGATCTTGTGAACTGTTCCTATGTACAGAGTGTCAGAAACGATGCCGTTATATTAAAAAACGGAACCGTGATTCCTGTAGTCAGGGATCGCAGCAAAGAAGTTAAAAAAGCATATCTGCAGTATCTGACATGGAGGTAATCTGATGATCTTTGACCTGTTTCTGAATATTGTGGAAGCGCTGATGATCGGTCTGTTCCTGAAATCTTTTTCTGAGCGCTCTGATGCCAGAGTCTGGCTGATCACAGCTGTGTATACTGTTATCTCTTTCGGATATGTAACTGCCTTCAACAATTACGGCTGGAATGAATCCCTGATGCCTTTTCTGGATGTTGCACTGTCATATCTGATGCTCAGTATGATCACGGAAAAAAAGGCTCTGGCAAAGCTTGTCATTGCCTGTCTTCCGAATATCGTTATTTCTTCAGTAAGCATTCCCGTGACAATTCTTCTGTCAGTGCTTCTGTACCATTCCATTGATTATGCATCTCTTGCGCAGAATCACTATTATCTTCTTGCGGCAGTCACGATGCCTGCCCGCGCGCTTGTCTTCTGGTTTGTGTCCTACAGGATCAGACATATGAAGATAATTCTGAAAGACAGACAGTATATTGTCTTTCTGATCCTGCTGGTGATTTCCAATATCATGTTTACTTCTTTATCTGTTCTGATCTTCTCGGATACCTTCAGCGGTGTGGACATATCCATAACTGCAGTCTGTATCGTGATTATGGTGGTACTGTTATTTGTTATCGCAACTGAATTTTCCGGCCAGAACCAGATGGAAGAACGGCAGTCGCTTGAAATCGCCATGCTGGAGAATCAGATCAGTACCAATCAGAAGACCCTTGCGGTCCAGGAAGATCTGTATAAGCTCCGCCATGATCTGAAGCATTTCATCAATACTTTTTCAAATGAAGAAAGCGATGATCCGGAAATCCGTAGAATTGTCTCTGAATACAAGGACAGATATCAGAAAACCGTCATTCCCTATCATTCTCCTTCTTCAGCTGTGAATTACGTACTGACGCTCAAAAAACAGGAGGCGATTGAAAGGGGAGTCGATTTTGATGCCACGATCAATATTCCCTCTCCCATTCCCATGGAAGACGCTGATCTCTATCTGCTGCTGTCCAATCTTCTTGACAATGCCATCCAGCATATCGGTATCCGCAGAAAAATCAGTGTTGAAATCATTTCTCTTGAGGATCGTCTCTCATTCCGTGTGATCAATTCCGCAGACATCAAAGTCCTGGACAGTAACAACAGCATCAAATACCGTCCCAGTGAAAAACACGGGTATGGAATCATGACTGTCAGAACACTGCTCAGCAAATATGGGGGAACATTATATCTTGATCAGGATGATGAATACTTCGCCGCACTGGCATATATTCCTCTGATCGAAGGACATATCACTCATGATGCTTAATTCATGTGCTTCTGCGTCAGAGAAAACCGTCAGCTCTGTATCGGCTGACGGTTTGTTATTTCCGGGAAATATCAGTATTCGCTTTCTTCAATGCATCCGAGAAGTTCCAGGATTCTGTTCAGATCTTCTGTATCACCATAGGAGATGGTGATTGCTTTCTTTCCGACACTGACCTGGGTGGACAGCTTCTTCTGCATTCTGGATTCCAGATCCCTGAGATAGGGATCTTTTTCCTTTACTGTCTTTGTCTTGGGTTTTACTTCAGTACCCTGCAGTTCATGGACATAGTTTTCCACTTCTCTGACGGACATCTTTTTCCGCATGACCTGCTTTGCGGCAGTGTAGATCTGATCCTCATCCTTCAGGGAAAGAAGCGGACGTACATGGCTCATCGTGAGCTTCTTGTCGATGACGAGCTGTCTGACATCGGAAGGAAGCTTAAGCAGACGCATGATGTTGGCACAGTATTCACGTGACTTGCCGACACGCTCTGCCAGCTGTTCCTGTGTATATCCCAGCTTTCTGACAAGGGAATCATACGCAGCTGCTTCTTCGATCGGATTGAGATCTTCTCTCTGCACGTTTTCCAGGATGGAGATTTCCATCATCTGTTCATCCGTGAAATCGACAGAGATTGCCGGTACGGTATCCAGTCCGGCGATTGTCGCCGCTCTGAGTCTTCTCTCACCGGTGATCAAGTCATATCCGCTGACGCTCTTTCTGACAAGAAGCGGTGTAAAGATGCCATGGGTGCGGATAGAATCCGCCAGTTCATTCAGTGCCTGCTTGTCAAATTCCTTTCGGGGCTGGTATGGATTCGGTCTGATTTCCTTGATTGCAATCTGTATTTCCTTGCGGCCCGGCGCATCTGCGGCATTGTTCTGGATATCATCCAGGTACTGTTCCACATCCTGACCGAAAATGGAACTCAGTCCTCTGCCGAGGCCCTGTCTTTTTTCAGCCATTATCTCTTACCTCTTTCATTCTGCGTAATCACTTCCTTGACCAGCTGGGCATATGCCTTCGCTCCTTCGGAACGTGTATCGTATTCAAAAATGGATTCTTCTCTGGAAGGTGCTTCCGAAAGTCTGACGTTTCTCGGAATATAGCACTTGTATACCTTTTCCTTGAAGTATTTGCGTACTTCCTGCTGGACTTCGACAGACAGCTTGGTACGGACATCGAACATTGTAAGCAGAACGCCTTCAATGGACAGTCCCGGATTCCACAGTTTCTGTACAAGACGGATCGTACTCAGCAGCTGGGTCAGTCCTTCCAGGGCAAAGTATTCACACTGCACGGGAATCATGACGGTATCTGCGGCAGTCAGGGCGTTTGTATTCAAAAGACCGAGTGCAGGCGGGCAGTCAATGATGATGTAATCATACATACCGCGCACTTTTTCAAGCTTGTTCTTCAGCAGCTTTTCTCTTCCTGTTTCATAGGTTGCCATGTCGACATCCGCGCCGGACAGGTCAATGGTGGAAGGAAGCACATCCAGCGGCGGCATCTGCAGTGTCACTTTGACATCCTTGACTTCCGCGTCATTCATCAGGATGTCATAGACGCTGCCGGTGAATCCCACCTTGTTTGCGCCGATGCCATGTGTTGCGTTGCCCTGCGGATCAAAGTCCACCAGGAGCACTTTCTTTCCGACATAGGAAAGGCCGGCTGCCAGATTCATGGCTGTTGTTGTTTTGCCTACGCCGCCTTTCTGATTTGCGATCGCTATGATTTTTCCCATACCTGTACCTCTTATCTGGGGAAGCGGATCTTCATGATGACATCCGTTTCCGTTTCTTCCGTTTCACATGTGACCTGAATACCCAGTCTGGCAATCATCTGCACACACTGGTTGACGGAATTGACCGCAATCTGTCCGTTTCTCGTGAATCCTTTTGTTTTCTGTCTGCGCTTCGGCTTTTTCTTTTCAACGCCGAGACGCTCAATGTAGTTTTCTGTCTCCCTGACGTTCATTCCAGCGTCAAGGATCTTTGTATAGACTTCCTTCTGTTTCTCCTCCGGCGCGCTGAGCAGTGCTCTCGCATGGCGCTCGGTAATCTTTCCTTCAACGACGCCTTCCTGGATTTCCTGCGGCAGGTTCAGTAGTCTGATCTTGTTTGCGACAGCGGACTGTGACTTACCGATCTTCTCGGCAAGCTTCTCCTGTGTAAGACCTGCCTGGCGCATGATCTGCACATAGCTTCTCGCTTCTTCGATTGCGCTGAGATCTTCTCTCTGCACATTCTCGACAAGCGCCATCTGGGCTGCCTGTTCTTCCGTCGGCGTCAGGATATAGCATGGTATCTTTTCGTATCCTGCCTTGATGCAGGCACGGAATCTTCTTTCACTGGCAATGATTTCATAATAGTCATCCAGTTCTCTGACTGTTACCGGCTGGATCAGACCGGATTCCCGGATGGACTGTGCCAGTTCTTCCAGAGCCTCTTCATCGAAACGGATGCGCGGCTGATAGCGTGAAGGTCTGATGTCCTTCACATCAATCATGATGATCCTTGATTCATCCTGTCTTTCAAATATGTCAAATATGCTGCGGTTCTTTCGCATTGTCGGGCTCCTTGTCAAATCGGTTTCTTTTTGATTGTTCCGTAATTGCGGGGATATGTCTCCGGGGTCTTTCTGACCTTTCTTACCAGCAGGTTCACCCTGCTGTCTCCCTGTGTCAGCTGATACCTGTGAATTTCCGCTTCACTGCCTCCCAGGGTCTTCACTGCTTTTTCCGCTTCTGCGGCTTCTGTTTCTCCCTGCGATCCCTTCATCGCCAGGAAAATACCGCCTGTCTTCACCAGCGGCATGCACAGCTCACTCAGCACACGCATGTTCGCAACCGCTCTTGCGGTGACGACATCGTATTCTTCTCTGTGCTCTCTGACATGTTCTTCCGCCCGTTCATTGAAGACTTTGATGTTTTCCAGCTTCAGCGTATGGATCACTTCCTCAAGGAAACGGCAGCGCTTGCCGGTCGGTTCAATCAGTGACACGTTCAGATCCGGTCTTGCGATCTTCCAGACAAGACCCGGAAAGCCTGCGCCTGTTCCGACATCGGCAGCGGATCCCTGAATCTCACACATGGAAAGCGGGATCAGACTGTCATAAAAATGCTTCTCATAGATTTCACCTGTTTCCGTGATGGCTGTCAGGTTGATCTTTTCATTCCATTCCTTCAGCAGTGCGGCATATGTCTCCAGCTGGGACATCATCTGATCTGTAAGGGTAATATTGATGGTTTCACATGATTTTCTCAGCTGATCAAGTGTCATAATGCCTCCGTTGATGTCATTTTATCATTGATATGTGTTCATGAACAGGTATCAATAATGTGGATAAAAAAGTTTTCCACAATTGTGGATAAAATAATTATCCACAATTTGTTATTTCATCTGTTTCAGAGCGATTGCGAGAACAGAGAGATCTGCCGGATTGACTCCGGAAATACGGGATGCCTGGCCCATTGTGGCAGGTTTGTATTCTTTCAGTTTCGCTCTGCCTTCCAGTGACAGATTGTCTATTGCGTCATAGTCAAACTCTGTTCCGAGTCTGATTTTTTCCATTGCCTGCAGTTTGGCAGCTTCTCTTCTTGCCTTGTTGATATAGCCTTCGTATTTCAG
>ONSK01000003.1 GCA_900320455.1 uncultured Erysipelotrichaceae bacterium
GATCCTCAGCAATGATCTTATACTGAATGATCTGTTCAGCTTTTCTTCAAAGGAGATGCTTCTGGCGCCTTTCATGACCAGAAGAATGCCGACAACGCTGATCATCATCGCCGCAAGCGCTGCTTCTGTCTTATCCGGAATCAGATCCTTCACAAGAACGCCGCTGAGAATTCCCGCCATGAACATGCCGGCACTGATCAGTGAATAGATCAGCGTGTACATCACGCGTTTCTTCATCGTGAAATTGCCAAGGGTGGCACCTGTTTCCATTGCCGCCACGAAACTGTCCAGTGACAGTCCGAAAAATATCATAATCGCCTGTATCATAGTAAAAACGCTCCTGATTACAGCATCCATTGTACTCAGAAGCGTTTCTTTTTCTCTATACAATAATTGAAATCTGTTAACAGCTGGCTTTGATCACATCGCAGAGAATCTGGTAGGATTCATCAAATGATTCCAGATTCAGCTTCTCATCCGGTGTATGCTCGCCGGTGCTGACCGGACCGTATGTGATGATGTCCATATCCGGATCCAGTGCCTTGAAGATACCGCATTCAAGACCGCCGTGGGTTGCCTTGCATACGAGCTCCTTGCCGTGTGCCTTGACAACTTCTGCCAGTGTGTCACGCAGCGGTGACTTTGCGGAATATGCCCAGCCGCCGTAGCGCTCTCTCTCCTGCACTTCCATGCCGAGCAGATCTGCCAGTGTCTTCAGCTTGGCGACAAGCAGATCAGTATCACTTTCCAGAGCGCTTCTGACCAGTTCATCCAGCATGAAGTGATCTTCCTTGGTATGAACGACACCGGCATTCAGAGATGCTGTTGTCAGTCCTTCAATTGCCATGGATCTGTGCATCAGACCGTTCGGCATCAGGAACAGATAGTTCAGGAATGCATCGGAAGATTCCTTGTCAATGCATGTGGTTACTTCCATCTTTTCGATTTCAACGGTGAATCCCTCATCGCTGAATTCCAGTTCTTTTCTGATCTTTTCCGCGAGATTCTGCACCGTCGCAATGACGATTTCCTCACTGGACGGTGAATCGAAGAGAACGTCTGCCTCACGCGGAATGGCATTGTTCTTGAGACCGCCGTTGAATGCGGACAGTGTGACGTCAATGCCTTCTGCCTTGAGTTCCTTCAGCAGTCTTGCGGCGATCAGGTTCGCGTTTCCTCTTTCCAGATGGATGGATCCGCCGGAGTGGCCGCCCTTGAGTCCTTTGACGAGCAGGTGATATCCTGTGCCGTCAGAGACAACACGCTTGAAGAAGCGGTAGATTCTCAGCCGGCATCCGCCTGCGGAAGATGTGCATGTCACTGTTCCTCCGCCGCCGTCCAGGTTGATCAGACGCTTGCCGTGCAGGTCTTCCTTTGTCAAATGCGCAGCGCCGACAAGTCCGACTTCCTCCTGCGCCGTGAAGATGCAGGAAAGCGCCGGATGAACAAGTGTATTATCATCGAGGATCGCCATCATGTACGCAACGCCGTTGCCGTCATCAGCACCCAGTGTTGTGCCTTTCGCATGGAGCCATCCTTCATCATCCACATACAGTTCCAGAGGATCTTTTTCAAAGTCATGATCAGAGTCCCCGTTCTTTTCGCAGACCATGTCGATATGCGCCTGCAGGATCAGCGGTTCGCTGTCTTCATAGCCGGGAGTAGCGGGTTTGTCGATGATCACATTGAACAGATCATCCTGCTTGCAGGCAAGACGGCGTTCTTTCGCGAATGCAACGATGTAATCGCTGACTGCCTTTTCATTTCCTGAACCGCGGGGAATCTTTGAGATTTCGTTGAAGTAGTAACAGTGTTTTTTGCTGAGATCGAATTCCATAATATTTCTCCTGTCTGAAAAAAGAACCTGCTGGCACAGGTTCTCTTTTCTCATTATTCGGGAGGGAAAGAAATTACTTGTCTTATCTGACACTCATATCTTATCCGAAACCTGTGTCTGTTTGATGTGTGATTTGTGAAAGTTTTGTGAAAACTTTAAACGACCCGGATACCGAGCAATACAGCACATGCGGCAGCCTGTTCTGTGTTCATTATACACCCTCTGAGATCTTCCGGCCGAACAGAAAATCCGCTGATATCACTGGTTGAAAAATCAATGCCTGATAACGGTGAATCAAAGAATTCCACATTGCGGAAACTGCATTCGGAAACGCTGACATCGCGGAATTTCACCATGGTGAACGCGCTCTCGGAAAACATGGAATCATTAAGTTCCGCCCGCAGCCATTTTGAGGCGGAAAAGTTCGCGTAGTCACAGCGGCAAGATCTGATCGATACATCCTGGAAAGACGCGCGGATCAGCTGGCTGCCTGTCAGGCGGCATCCTTTCATCTGCACTCTTCTGAACACTGCTTCTTCCATATCGCAGTTGGAGAAGTCGCAGTGATCGAAGATGACGTCGGCGAACAGAATGCCGGAAAGACGTCCGCTGAACGTCACATGGGAAAATGTGCATTCATAGAACTGATAACCGGAAAAATCCTGCGCACAGGCTTCATCCGCAAAGGATATTCCGTCTGTACGCAGGGTTCTGATCTGATTCAGTTTTCCCTCTTCCACGCTTGTCATGGAAGGTTCACTGATTTTTTTCACGTTCTAATTATAGCTTAGAGTGTAATCTCTTTCACTGCTTTTCCTGCTTTTTCCGAGCAGGCTTCAATTGTGATGACTGTTCCTTCCGCAGCCTTAATTACCCAGCTCAGCTTCTTCTTCGCGCAGGCATTGGCGAATGTGCTGATATTGCCGTAGAAGGCGCCTGTCGCTGTCTGGGAATAGCCGGCCAGAGCATCGATCTTCTCCTCAGCCTTGCCGCCGATGACTTCGCCGCCTTTTACGGCAACGCATACCGGCTTTGCGACCTTGAGGATCTTTGCCTCTTCTGTCAGGTTTGTCGGCAGATAGCCGTGGTTTCCGACAAGCGCTGTGATCTTGTAGACACCGTCCGCGATCTTTTCACTGTTGACGCAGTCGATTGCGAGCTGCGGCATTGCCTTGGCAAAGCGGATATTGAACTTCGTATCAGCTTCCAGTTCCGCGCACAGGAAGTTCTCAGGCGGATTCTGGAGTGTGAACTTGAAGTTGATACCGCCGATTTCGACCTTGCCGAATGCCGGATGGTCATATTCCTTCCAGTCGCTGTAGTACTGGGGAGCGTTTTCCTTGACCCACTTTACGCATGCGTAATAGCGTTCCAGTCCTGCGTCGGGTTCTTCTTCCCCGCCCCAGATATGCGGCTTGCCGGCCTTTGTTGGAACATCCCAGAATTCCACTGTATAGCAGGGAATGCCCTGTGTCTGATAGCACCAGTCATCGAACGCGCCGGAGTCATAGCTTTCCTGATCGTGGATGAAGGAATCAAAGATATTCATCGGCTTGTATCCGAGTTCCTGTTTTCCCATCTCCGCGATTTCCTTCATGACCTTGATGTCGAAGGAAGGAGCTGCCTTGGATGCTTTTGTTCCGGGAGGATACAGAAGCAGTCCGCCGCTTGTGTGTCCGATTGCCGCGCCGCCGATGTTCGGATGGGCAAGAACGAAGTCTGCCAGCGCCTTGCATTCCGGATTGCTCAGCGGATATTTGCCGGCACCCGGCTGCCTGTAGTCAGGCCACCAGCCGAGCGGGAAGTTTCTGTTGAAATCGAGACCCCAGGAAGCCTTCTTTGTCTTCAGGTTCTCATCGCCTTCAAACGCTTCCAGAACACCTTCGGTATAGATGTCATAGAATTCGCCTTCCGTATCAGAAGGATCTCTCTTGATCATGACGGAAGGATCTTTGGCATCCTTCTTCCAGGCACCGTACGGTGTCTTGATTCTCATCATGCGCATGACGCCGTCATCATCCAGGTCTTCGCCCTTGATGCCGCCTTCTTCCGGCAGATAGTCGCGGTTTGCGCTTCTCAGCATGTATGGTGTGGAAAGATATGTTTCAGCCCCGTCCGGTGTAACGCGCGGAATAATATAGACTGTTGTCGTATCCAGCAGCTTTGTGACTGTATCATCTTCCCCGTAATTTGTGATGAGGTAGTCCATCGTATGCATCGCAGCCATGGAGGAAGTAACTTCTCCGGCGTGGATGTTGCCGTCCAGATACCAGCCCGGCTTGGAAAGCGCATCACCTGTCTTTTTGTTTGTAATCGTTACTGCGTACTGGTTCCTGCCTTCTTCTGTGACACAGTTGACTTCACAGCTGACAAGATCGGGATATTTTTCAGCGAAGAACTCGATATTGCTTTTCAGCTCATCGTATTTGTAGTAGTGATCATATTTGAATGTTGTCTTCATAGCATTCTCACTTTCTAAAGCACCTGTGACAGGAATTCCTGGGTTCTCGGATTCTTCGGGTGGTCAAACAGTTCTTCCGGTGTTCCGCTTTCCATGATGATACCGTCATCAATGAACAGGACACGGTCGCTGATCTTTCTTGCGAATCCCATTTCGTGCGTGACGATGACGCATGTCATGCCGGATTCCGCCAGCTTCTGGATAACTTCCAGTACTCCCTTGACCATTTCCGGGTCGAGCGCTGATGTCGGTTCGTCGAACAGCATGACATCCGGATCCATGGCCATGGCACGGATGATCGCAAGTCTCTGTTTCTGTCCGCCGGACAGCTTTCTCGGATATTCATTGACCTTGTCTTCCAGACCGACTGTTCTCAGAAGTTCCATGGCTCTTGCCTCGGCTGCTTCCTTGGAAAGTCCCTTTTCCAGCGTCGGCGCCAGAGTGATATTCTCCATGACGGTCAGATGCGGGAAGACGTTGAACTGCTGGAAGACCATGCCGATCTTCTGTCTGTGGATATCAAGGTCGG
Source organism: uncultured Erysipelotrichaceae bacterium (assembly GCA_900320455.1). Classification (GTDB taxonomy): domain Bacteria; phylum Bacillota_I; class Bacilli_A; order Erysipelotrichales; family Erysipelotrichaceae; genus Bulleidia. Next base: position 4,828 of record ONSK01000003.1, read on the forward strand.
TATTCTTTGAATCGAGGACATCTCCTTCGAAGATGACCTGTCCGCCTGTCGGTTCTTCAAGCATGTTGAGGCATCTCAGGAATGTGCTCTTTCCGCCGCCGGAAGGTCCGATGATCGTGACCACTTCACCTCTGTGAATCTTTTCGCTGATGCCTTTCAGAACCTGCAGGCTGCCGAAGCTCTTTTTCAGATCTTTTGTCTCAATAATAATGTCATTCATGTCAGTCACTTACACTCAGCCTCTTTTCCATCAGTCTTACCAGCCATGAGAGAACAAGTGTCATGACCAGGTAGATTGCCGCAATGATAAACAGCGGCTGCCATACAAGGAACTTGTTGGCAAGCAGGGTTCTTGTATACATCAGCTCATACAGCATGAATGTACCTGCCAGGGATGTTTCCTTGATCATTGCGATATATTCATTCGCAAGAGCAGGAAGAATATTCTTGATTGCCTGCGGCAGAACGATCTTTGTCATTGTGTGACGTGCCGTCATGCCGAGAGATCTTGCGGCCTCAGTCTGTCCTTTATCGACAGCGTTGATACCGCCTCTGATGATCTCTGATACGTACGCGCTGGAGTTGAGAACCAGAGCAAGGATAACGTAGTACAGTTTATCAATACTGTTCAGTGCAGGAATCGCCATGGGAATGAAATAGTACGAGATGTACATCTGTACAAGCAGCGGTGTTCCTCTGAGCACATTGACATAAATCGATGCAATCGTATTGATGATCTTATTCTTAGACAGTGAGCAGAGTGCGACCAGCGCGCCGAGCACAGAGCCGAGCAGAACCGCGATGAACGCGAATTCCAGAGTGCCGATGGCACCTCTCAGGAATATCGGCCAGTATTCCAGGAATACTTCAATAATTCCTTTTCCCATGTATGATTCCTCCTTCAGTTATTTTTACTCTACACCTGCAGCTTCCTTGGCAATCTTGTACCACTCTTCGTAGTAGCCGTTGTCCTTGACTGTCTGGATGATTGTGTTGATCGCATTGATCATGCTTGTTTCACCCTTCTTGACGATACCGATGTTTCCTTCGAAGTCGCCGTAGATTGTCAGGTCGAACTTGAGGCCTGTCAGAGCGAACTTGCCGTCAGACTGCTTGACATAGTTTTCAGCAGTTGTGCCGTCGAGTGCTACAGCATCGCATTTGTCGGAAGCCAGTCCGAGGATTGCCTGGTCAAGTGTGGCAACCTTTTCAAGATTTGTTCCGCCGTTCGGATCCAGAGCAACGATCTGGTCAGTTACATACATTTCCTGCAGGGAGTTTGCCTGCGCCATGATGTGTGTGCCTACCAAATCATTGAAGGACTTGTATTTGTCAGCGTCTTCAGCTGCGACGATGACTGTATGATAGGAAGGATTGTCGGGATCATCCGGTTCTCCGATGTAACCGTATGTGATCTCATATGCTTCTTCTCTGTCTTTCTTCCATCCGTAACCGGAGAATGCGGCATCAACCTTGCCTGTATCAACTGCGGCGAATGTGGAAGCGAAGTCAACAGATTCAATCTTGAGGTCAACGCCGAGGCAGTCAGCGATATACTTTGCGAGCATCATTTCAGAACCATAGATTGTTCCGTCATCTGTTACCCACTCAGCTGCCGGATAGTCCGGGGAAGTAGCGATTGTGAACACGCCGCTGTCGAGGACTTTCTTCAGAACGCCGTCAGCTTTGGAAAGATCCAGCTCAGGCTTCTTCAGATCTGTTGTATCGAGCAGATATGCATATGTGGATTCTGTTCCTGTCTTTGCCTTGAAACCTCCGTCAGAGGATCCCCCTGAAGAACAAGCTGTAAGTGTTAATGCCATCATTGCCGCAAGAGCGGATTTCATCATCTTTTTCATTTTTTTCTCTCCCTTTTCTATAGGTAGTGTCAAAAATCGTCGTTTTTTCCGATTCTCGACCTACTCTTTTTTATATTCAAGCAGCCGCAAACTGCTCAAATCCTTGTTAGTCCACCTCAATATAAAAGGTGGTAGTTCTGTGCTATTCTAGAA
>ONSK01000321.1 GCA_900320455.1 uncultured Erysipelotrichaceae bacterium
CCTTCTGCAGCTATAGTAACCTCTTCATTTCATGTCGTTGTACATTATGGTGTACTCTCAACTAAATCGCGGAACATGGCGAAAAAAGTTCACAGCGGATTCATCCTTGCTCTATAGAGAACGGGGTCTTCTCCGTGGAGAGGATAAAGATATCCAGTGTGCCTTCACGGTGCCACTTTCTCAGTTTCAGAACTGCCAGGACCGTTAAGACAAGCATGACTGCATTCATGCCGAGATTCAGGAAGATGAAATTGTCATCACGCTGCAGCAGGCTGATGGAGAAATCATACAGCGTATGAATCAGTGCCGGAACAACAAGCGCGAGAATGGTATAGAAACCGTTTCCCTTCACTTTGCCGAGACCGTAGAAATACCCCATGAACACCGCGAATGTGAAATGGAACGGCGTCAGTGCGCGGAAGATGGCAAGCACGATACTGCCTGATGAATAACCCATATCCTCAAACAGCTGGAAGCTGACGGCTACAACCGCAAAGCAGAGCAGGGCATCCATCCATGTGTACACGACGCCTTCTTTTCTCATCACGAACTTCGCGCAGATGAACTTCAGGAATTCTTCCACAAAACCGATCAGAATGAATGTTCTGATGAAACCCATCAGCATTCTCTCGGGAGTGATCACCTTGGCTGCTTCGGAGATTTCCTTCAGAATCTTCACCGCGCTTTCGGCATCCGTCATCAGCTTGAGCTGTTCAGGACCGATCTGAATGAGCAGATTGATGATACCGCCGATAATCGTGATGATTCCCGATAAGAGCAGTGCGATTGCGCCGGCAATCAGCAGTTTTACAAATGTGAACTTCGGGAATGGATTGTATTGTTTCATACGCAGTATCCAGATCAGCAATCCGACTGATACGGGTACTGCCAACAGAACAGATAACATAGAAGTACCCCTCTTTCTGCACCATTATAACATTGTGCACAAGGAAGGATCATATTCCTTAAACGTACGAAAATACCTTCCGCAAAGGGAAGGCATTGTCATTTGAATACATAGGCTGCGGCCTGGAGGTCATAGCAGCAGATGTTCTCACTGATCGTATTCATCCGTGATGTATATTCCTCCAGGAATCTGGCTTTAAAAGGGTAGCCGTCTTTCTCATATTTCTGTTCGCATTCAGATTTTGTCATCTGCGTCAGGTTTTTCATATTCTCTGTCACATACCGGTAGGCTTCGATGTCCGCCGCAGCGTTCCATTCATTGCCGGCGCCATCCGGACCGTCTGTATCTCCCGCCATCATCAGAGTCTTTTCAGAACAAAGATACGGATTGTCTTTCAAAAGCTCCGCGAATTCACTGAGCGGGGCAAGCAGATACAGATCCGCTTCTGCCAGATTCATTTCGTCGGAATACAGCTCAGCACTGACAAACCACTCAGAGGCAGTATCCAGCAGGGCAGCTTCATCCGTTACCGCAGAGGAGGCGTATGGATTTTCCGCAATTCCCTCAGGATTCTGCGGCATGATCACGGCATGATCATATTTCTGTGCGAGATATTCAATGGCGCAAAGATCATCCAGCAGCCTGTCGGTATAAATGAAACATGTGTTCTCATGCACTGCGCTGCATCCGGCAGATAGCACCGTACACAGCGTCAGTAAGAAAACCGGGTATCTGTATTTCATGGCAGTCCTCCTCGGTCACAGAGAATGATCTCTCCGTCAAGTATTGTATGTCATGACGTTCCTGTTCTGTCAAATGCGCAGGAAGCGCTTGTACGTAAGATCGATCAGGAACGCTCCAAGCGGGGCGGTGATCAATATCGCAATGACAGCGACTGTCAGGACGGTATTGCCGCAGGAGAGTCCCATCGACAGGGGAATCGCGCCGATCGCGGCCTGCACGGTTGCCTTGGGCGTATACGTGATCATACAGAAAAGTCTCTCTTTCCGGTTCAGCTCTGTTCCGATCACACAGACAGAAACACCGATCATACGGAAGATGAGCACGGCAAAGATCAGCACAACTGCCGTGATGCCGGCCTGAAAGGCATAGCTGATATCAACAGCGGCACCAACCAGAACAAACAGGATGATTTCCGCCGCCGTCCACAGTTTTGAAAGACCCTTTGAAAGATCAGCTGCCTCACTCCCTGACTTTCCGGCATACATCATGCCCATTGCCATCACCGCGATCAGTCCGGAAAAACCGATGGTTCCATTCAGTCTGTCTTCAGCTGTTACAAGCAGAAAGCAGACAGACAGAAACAGGATCATCGCTTTTTCGATGCTGAGATGAATCCTGGAAAGGTATTGATGCATCAGATACCCCAGTCCCGCACCGGCTGCGATTCCAAGAAGAATGGAAACAGGGATCCGCATCAGAGAGGCAATTTCAAAATGACCGCCGGCCGCGATCCCGGTCACAGAGGTAAA
>ONSK01000027.1 GCA_900320455.1 uncultured Erysipelotrichaceae bacterium
AACCGATGATCGGGAGATCAAACATATCAGCAGCTCAAAGAGAGCGGGGAAAGGTGAGAGCCCTGCAGTGACGCAGTATGCAAATGGACCCGTGAGGGCATGATGAAAGCCTAGGCAAGTACTCATGACGCAGTGCCGGCGTTAAAAGGCAGGAAATGTGATTGCATTTCCGGAGAGAGAACAGTGGAAACTGTTAAAAAAGGTGGTACCGCAGGCACAGCTCCTGTCCTTTGTGACAGGGGCTTTTTGTTTCAAAGACCATCATCCCGGAAATACGCATTTGGAAAGGGAGGAAAGATCACATGAAAAAACTGACATCCGTATTCTTAACTGCAATGCTCGCAGCATCTCTTACAGCCTGCTCGCAAGGCTCTTCCGGACAGGGAGATGATTCCAGGGTTATCAATATCGCAGTGATCAAACAGCTTGACCACGCTTCTCTTGATGAAATCGCAAACGCGATCACAGGTGAACTGGACGCACTGGCAAAGGCGAATAACGTCACCATTAAATACACAGTGGATTCCGGCCAGAATGATCCGACAACACTCCAGCAGTTCGCGGCACAGTATGTGTCCTCCGGTGTGGATGCCATCATCCCGATCGCGACACTGGCTGCCCAGACAATGACTTCCGCGGCTGAGGAAAAGCAGATTCCCGTCGTCTATGCGGCGATCTCTGATCCGGAAGGCGCAAGTCTGACTGGTTTTGACAATGTGACAGGCACAAGCGATGCCCTGAATACAAAGGTCATCATGGACATGATGTTTGATCAGAACCCGGCAATCAAGACAGTCGGTCTTCTGTATTCCATGTCCGAACCGAACAGTGAAAAGCCGATTGCCGAAGCAAAGGCATATCTTGACGCAAAGAAGATCGCCTATGTGGAAGCGACAGGCAATACGAATGATGAGATCGCCCAGGCGGTTTCCTCACTGGTGGCTTCCAAGGTGGATGCCGTATTCACACCGACAGACAACGTCGTCATGGCTACTGAGCTGGTAACAGCGCAGACTCTGGCTGAAGCGGGCATCCCGCATTACACTGGCGCGGATTCCTTCGTCAGAAACGGTGCTTTCACAACATGCGGCGTCAACTACACAGAGCTTGGCAAAAAGACAGCTGATCTTGCCTACCAGGCAGTCACATCCGGCATGGCTGACATGGAAGACTACTATCTGATGGACGGCGGCATCGTGACGGTCAACACCGAGACAGCTGCTGATCTCAAGGCAGATTATTCCATGTTCTCCAAGTACGGAGAAATCGTTGAAGTAACCACAACAGAAAACTGAGGAGAAACATGATACATATTATCCAGACAGCGTTAATACTCGGCTGCGTCTACTCTCTGGTGGCTCTGGCTCTGTTTCTGAGCTACCGGGTGCTTGATATAGCGGATCTTACCACGGATGGCTGTTTCGTCCTGGGCATGGCGGTTTCCGTCAGCCTGGCGGCGGCAGGCCATCCTTTCGCCGGTCTGCCGGCAGCCGTGATTGCCGGAGGATGCGCCGGCTTTATCACCGCGCTGCTTCAGACAAGACTCGGTGTTCCTTCAATTCTTGCCGGTATCGTGACAAATACCGGACTGTATACGATCAACCTGATGGCAATGGGCTGGTCCAGCAATGTTTCCCTGCTGAAACAGGAGACGGTATTCAGCCTCTTCCGCAAAACAGGCATCGGCGGACCGTGGTACCAGCTGATCATTACGGCAGCGGTATCCGTGATCGCGATGATGTTCATGAGATGGTTCCTGCGCACAAGACTCGGTCTTTCCATCCGTGCCACCGGTGACAACCGCGACATGGTATCCGCTTCCTCGATCAATCCGAAGTTCACGATCACCGTCGGCCTGGTTGCCGCAAACTGCCTGACTGCGCTGTCTGGCGGCCTTGTCGGACAGATGCAGAAATCAGCTGACATCAATGCCGGCACCGGCATCGTTGTCATCGGACTGGCATGTCTGATCATCGGCGAAACGGTCATCAACGGCAGAAAGTCCATCCGCAGAAATATCGCTGCCTGTCTTGTCGGCAACATCATCTACCGCTTCATCTACGCGGTCATCCTGCAGACAAGAGTGCTGCCGATCGAATGCCTGAAGCTGATGACGGCAGTAATCGTTGCCCTGGCCATCGCGGCACCGACGATTCATGAGAACGCCGCTGTCGCAAGAAGGGCAAGAAGGGAGATGAAAGACTGATATGCTGGTAATCGATCATATTTCAAAAGTCTTCAATCCCGGAACGGTCAATGAGAAGAAGGCGCTCGACAACATGTGCCTGACGGTGAATGACGGTGATTTCATCACCATCGTCGGTTCCAACGGCGCCGGCAAGTCTACGCTGTTCAATGCCATCAGCGGTGTCTTCCTGGCGGATTCCGGCAGGATCACGCTGGATGGCGTCAATATTACATTCGAGCCGGACTATAAGCGTTCCAAGTATATCGGCAGACTGTTTCAGGATCCCCTGAAAGGAACAGCACCGCATATGACGATCAAGGAAAACCTGGCTCTGGCATTCCTGAGAGCAGGCAATACAAGAGCGTTCTCAAGAATCTCCAAAAAGGATGAAGCGCTCTTCCGCGAGCGTCTGAAGATGCTGGACATGGGTCTGGAAGACCGTATGGATACCCAGGTGGGAACACTCTCCGGCGGCCAGAGACAGGCGCTGACGCTTCTGATGGCGACAATCGTGCCGCCGAAGCTCCTGCTTCTGGATGAACATACGGCAGCCCTTGATCCGGCAGCGGCGGAAAAGATCATCGCCCTGACGGAAAAAATCGTGGCGGAAAACAATATCACCTGCCTGATGATCACGCATAACATGAACCAGGCGGTCCGCACCGGAAACAGAACCCTGATGATGGCGGATGGCAGAATCATTCTTGACTTGAATGAAGAGGAAAAAAGGAATACAACAATTGAGGACCTGATGCGCAGATTCAAGGAAGGCGCGAAGCAGGAACTGGATGATGACAGAATTCTGCTGAGTGAGTGATATGGCAAAAAAAGAAACAAAGACAAATGCGATGCGCATGCTGGAAAGCGCCGGCATCGCATATACCGAACACACATATGATGTTGAAGACGGAAAGCTGGACGGCGTCAGCGTCGCGGAAAAATGCGGCGAAGATCCCGAACAGGTATTCAAGACCCTTGTTACTGAGGGAAATGACAGAAACCACTACGTATTCGTCATTCCCGTTAAAGAAAAGCTGGATCTGAAGGCCTGCGCAAGAGCTGCCGGGGTGAAGTCAATCGAGATGATTCCTCAGAAAGAGCTGCTTCCGCTGACCGGATATATCCACGGCGGATGCTCGCCGGTAGGCATGAAAAAACCGTTTCCGACATTCTTCGATGAAACGGTCGTTCTGTTTGATACGATTCTGGTATCGGGCGGAAGGATCGGCACCCAGGTGGAAGTGGCTCCGGATGATCTGCTCAGGATCACAAACGGCACCACCGCTGCACTTACCGTATGACAGGAGGCTTACAGCTTCCTGTTTTTTATCAGGAACGTTGAAGGAAGACTTCCTGTAATATACCCGCACATATCCAGGAGCACGTCGCTGAAAGCACCGTATCTGTCCGGGACAAAGTGCTGGATCGATTCATCACAGCAGGGAACCGCGATCATAAACAGCAGGATGACAGCCAGGCTGTTTCTGTGCAGCGGGGCGTGCTTCTGGGCATAGACGACAAGACAGCCAAGCACAAGATATTCACAGAAATGGGCGCCCTTGCGGATCAGATGATGCAGGGTATCGAAGGAGATATTGATATGCACTGCCTTCAGAAGATCCATGATCATGCCGGTGATATTTCCGCTCATCTGACCGGAGGTATCCCCGTCCGCCAGAGAGTTGGAAAAGATCCAGCAGATATATAAAGATACTACAGCCCATAAAATAATTTCTTTTCTTTTCATGGTGACCTCGCTCTCTGCTATAATAAACGAGATATGACCAGAAAAAAACTAAGAGA
>ONSK01000076.1 GCA_900320455.1 uncultured Erysipelotrichaceae bacterium
CGCATCATCAGGCATTCCTGCCGGAATGTCTTCTTTCTCAACAACCTTGAGGTTGACAAGTTGTCCGTTGATGAGCATCGGGTGCAGTACATCCGCAATCAGTTCCCAGTGATAGGAAAGGGTTTCATCTTCTTTCAGTGAATAGTCATAGCCACTGTCAAGAACCTGTACAGTTCCGGCAGCTTCGTTGACTCTCATCAGACCTGTCGCAATGTACTTGGAACCTTTATACTGATGTTCAAAGTCCAGATTGATGTCTTCATATTTCTCGCCGTTTCTGAGGATATGCATTGTCATCGGAAGCTGTTCTTCAAGACCTTCATCCGATCTGTATGAACCCTTCCAGATCTTTTCGATATCCATTTCCTGGGCTGTAGTAGGTACAGGATCAAGATCATTGTATGGCTCTGTCCTTTCCCGCGGGTTTTCTTCTCTGGTGTCCTTCCATCTGATCTGTGCTTTCGTATTTGTCAGAAGGGAATAGCCATTTCCAACTTTTACCAGATACTTCCGAACTTCAGGATCAACATCTTCATCATTGTTGTAATCTTTCGATCCGTTTTCCAGTTCAGCAATCAGGTTATATGTTGTCTGGCTCGGATACACGTTGAAAGTAACGGAGTAAGTAACACCGTCAAGAAGTGTTTTGACCGGAGTCAGATTCCAGTCAACCTCACCGTTTACATATGTTGCGGCAGGCGGATTATAGTCATATAAGGCCGTCCGCTCAGTCCATTTGTATTTAAACTGACCTGCCGAAATCGATCCTTCTTCAACCGTTACCGTGCCGCCGCTCCAGCTTACTGTATAATTCGGAGCGCTGCCGGAAATGGTATAGACGACTTCATTTCCTTCACTGTCAATACGGGTGAATCTGTTTCCTGTGACAGGAATGGAAATCCAATATTCAAAAGAATCTGTTTCAACATCCAGCAGTTCAATTTTACCGGAACTGGTCTGAACATTATTGGTTGTACCATCTTCAACGACAACAGAGCTGACACCAAGCGCCTCTGTGATCTGACCGAAGATTTCATTGATCGCGGTATTCAGTTCAGATGCATTTGAAGCATTGTGATAATACGGTGTAGCTACTGTGCCTGTCCCCTGCTGAGCGCGTTCATTTCCGTTATGCGCATAGTAAACAAGGTCATCCAGGTAGTCCGCTTCATGGCCGAATGCATAGATACCATAATAGGAAACATTGCTGTTGGCAGCGTCAACTGCCTTGGCAACTGTGTCATAGTTCTGGATATTGTAGGCATTCGCCTGGGCTGCACGATAATGCTGAAGCGCCTGGTTCTGGTTATAACCAGTGCCATTTCTCTGTGTAGGCATACCGTCTGTCATAAAGATGACAAATGTCTCATCGCCATCAGCCCTCTGAACCTGGCTGTATGCCTCATCCATCGCAGCCTGCCAGTTGGTATACATTCCGTTATAGTTGTTATTCCACGCATACCAGGCAGAATGTTCTGTCCCGTTTCTGCCATTATTGGACAGCAGATTTGTGATATTCGTCGCAGTGCTTGTCCAGTTCACCTCGGTTCTGGCACTGCTTGCGAATGTGACCAGCGACATCTGGATATTTGTCGGATCGTCAGGATTCTGATGCGCAAAAAGAGCTTCCGTAAACTGACGAAGCGCATATTCCGCCTGCGGCCCCTGTCTTGCAGGTCCGTTTGTATAAGTCATACTGTAGGACGTATCATAAACAACCAGTACGTTAACACGTCCAGTAATGGATGTTTCCGTGGAAGCATCACCTGTGACGCTCAGTTCCAGCTGATATGTGCCGTCACCGTTGTCACTGATTGATTTTGCGTGATCCGGTATATCACCGGTATCCGCATTGACGCTGGTCACTGCTCTTGTGTTCGGTGTCAGGATGTTTGTGACTACCATGAACACTGCGATGATCATCGTCAGGATTGTTCTTGTCAACCTTCCCATACTAGAGTCTCCTCTCCCCTTGTTTGTATTCCTTTGTTTCTGCGTGCCTTCCGCACCGGCTGTTGTTTCTTTTCTCCTGTATCACTCAGGTCCGGTCCTACTGTTATCCGGAACCTGTTGCTGTCGTCTTTCTCTACATGGAGTTCGATCGGATTGTTCCTCTTCCACTCCGGATCTTTCTCTTTCCACTCTTTGAAGTAATCCAGGAATTCATCGAACACTGCGTGCTCCGCTTCCTTCCTTACTTCCTTCGCGGTCTCGAGATCCGTGTACGATCCAAGGTAGTAGGATTTCCCCTGGATACTGATCACAGCGACATATCTGCCTCTGCTCATGAACACTCCTCTCACTCCTGTCCTGCTCCTTACTGTCGGCTCTCTGTTCACAAGTCTGCTCGCTGCAGTACCTGCCACATAGTCGATGTAATTCACAAGCTGTCTGCTCGTTTCCTTCTTGCGGCATCCGCAGCTGACCATCTCTCCGAACTTCAGGTTGTTATAGGAGACATCCAGCTCATTGCCGCAGTCGCATCTGCAATGCCAGATCACTCCTCCCTTGTAGTCCCTCCGATCGGTCGGATACAGTGCCGTAAGCATCCGGAACTTCTGTCCCGTGATGTCTTTCGGATGTGACTTTGTCTCACATCCGCAGCAGTACTGGATTCCGTGGATCAGCTTGTATGATGTGACAGTGCATTTCCTGCCGCATTCACACTGACAGATCCACTTTGTGTTTCCTCC